>NZ_JCACKM010000034.1:0-53344 GCF_059505385.1 Desmonostoc vinosum | reverse complement strand
CCGCATCCCCGTGTCCCCGTGTCCTTTCATGTACATTCCCCGCGCCCCGCGTCCCTGCGTTCCCGCGTCCTCTTAATTCCCCATTCCCAACTTAGTATAAGCTTGAGGTGACGGTGAGACTGAGATTACGGAGGATGGAATGGTGTATCAACCAGCAGCGGGAGCCAGGGATTTGCTGCCTTTGGATGTGGCTCAAAAACGCTGGATTGAAGATAGATTACAACAGGTGTTTCACCGTTGGGGATATCACAGAATTATCACCTCTACTCTAGAGCGAATGGATACCCTGATGGCAGGGGAAGCAATTCAGCGCCAGATGGTGATTCAACTACAAAATGGCGAAGGTGACGAGTTAGGGTTGCGTCCAGAATTAACCGCGTCTATTGCTCGTACTGTTGTGACTCGGATGGACGGTGTTACCTATCCACAACGTTTGTACTACAATGCTAATGTATTCCGCCGCACTTGGGAAAGTAGGCATAATAGCCAGCAAGAGTTTTATCAGGCTGGAGTAGAGTTATTGGGTACTGGTGGATTGCTAGCAAACGCAGAGGTGCTACTGCTAGTAGCAGATTGTTTAGCCGCACTAGGTTTAAAAAAATGGCATTTAATTTTAGGTGAGGCAGGAATTACCCGATCGCTTTTAAATGCTTTCCCTGTCGATTTACAAGATCAAATACGTAGTGCGATCGCTAATCTTGACCGCATTACTATAGATACTCTACCTTTAAGTGAAGAACTGCGCGATCGCGCCAGAATGATGCTAGATTTGCGTGGCACAAGTACAGATGTCTTGCAAAAAGTCAGCAGCCTGGATTTAGACCAAGAGCAGCAACAAGCATTTAATCACCTCAAATCCCTAGTAGATTTACTAGAATTTGGTAAAGATTTTCCCCTAATTCTTGACCTCAGCCTCATTCAAACGATAGATTACTATACTGGCATTGTCTTTGAAGTAGTTAGTGATACCGAGTCGCAAGCCAGAGTTTTAGGACGGGGTGGTCGCTACGACCAACTTTTAGGGCTATATCATCCCCAAAAAGCAAATATTCCCGGTATTGGTTTTGTTCTCAATATAGAAGATTTATACCAAATACTCTTATCTACTCAGCAATTACCACAAGCAACCCCAGCGAGTAATTGGTTAGTAGTATCAGAGACAGCAAGTGCTAACGCTACTGCCTTTGCCTACGCGCAAAAACTGCGAGATTCAACTCATCTAGTGCGAGTAGAAATGGATTTAGGGGGAAGAGACGCACAAGCCATCAGGCAATATGCACGCGATCGCGGTATTGCTCAAATAGCTTGGATTAAATCTGACGGCTCGCCTACAATCGAATCGTTGCGTTAGGTGTGGGAACTGGGGATTGGGGACTGGGGATTGGGGATTGGGGACTGGGGATTGGGGATTGGGGACTGGAGACTGGGGAATGGAGACTGGGGATTGGGGACTGGGGATTGGGGATTGGGGAATGGAGACTGGGGAATGGAGACTGGGGAATTGGGATTCGTAATTATTTTACTCTCCCCCTACTCCCTACTCCCTACTCCCTACTCCCTACTCCCTTAATAAAGTTTTGTAAATAATCTCGATTATCCTCATCTCTGATTCCGATAGTCTATCAAGACAAGTTAAGAGAATGTGGGGTGCTGTGATGATATTCAAACCTCAATTGATTGGGCCTGGATAACTTCTATGTGTAATGACTTAAGCGCCCCTCCTTTGATTGGCTTGCTTCAGGCTGCTTTAAATAATCCAATTGAGAGGAGCAGGCTATTACAGCAACAAGAACTAATCCGGGAAATCATGAACGATATCCCTACTCGTCAATGGCTATTTCTGCAAGCATGTCAGACTGATTACCCAAATCGAGGCATAGATTTGATCACTGCAATGATCAAATCTTCCAGGCTGCTTCGGCACGGTGGCAGGATATCACCGGATGTCTACGGTGAAGCTTTATCACGAACCTGGGTATGGTTTGTGGAAGATTTTGATCAATATAACCCACAAAAGGCAAGCTTTGTTACTTGGTTTAACCAAAAACTGGGATGGGTGATTCTGGATGTGATTCGAGAAAAAGCTGATGAAGCCAGAAGACAATTACATCCTCCAGCGAGTGAAGAGGATACTGAGTGGATTTATCCTCCTGCACCAGAACCAGAACGTTGGCATGAAACGATCCAAGAATGGCTAGAGTTAGTCAAAAATCATTCGCATTTGTTCAAAGATTGTCGAATGCAGAGTCCTCCCCATTTTAACTGTCAGGTTTTGTTAATTCAGATTTTGACAGTGTTGGGCGATTCTGGGGAATTTTCTTGGAATACGATCGCCCAAAAATACGAAGTCGAACCATTGGTACTGAAAAGATTTTGTCGAACGCGATGTTTCCCTCGTTTCAAACAGTTGTTGTCTGAATAGTATTCCCAACAGTTTCTAGTTTTCTGAACATGAATCATGATTGATACTGTTACAAAATTTATGCCGATCGCAATTCCCATTACGGCAACCGACCGCAAGCAAGCTTACCAGTTTGCCCAACAACAACCAACTCCAAAGCGATCGCAACAAGTTTATCGTAATACGCTAGCTGTATTGGTAACTCAGCGTTATTTGCAATTGTTAGGCGTTCATACCGATTTAGAAGCAAGTCATAGCTGGAACCCCCTTGAGCGCCTGCTAGAAAATATTGCAGATTTGTATATTCCTAGTTTGCAAGGCTTTTTAGAGTGTCGTTCACTGCGGCAAAGCGATCGCAAGTGTAAAATTCCCCAACAAGTGTGGTCAGAACGCATCGGCTATGTGATGATTCAACTCGATGAACCCTATCAAGAGGGACAAGTTTTAGGATTTGTAGAATCGATATCAGTGCCGGAATTACCACGCAGTTATTTTCAACCGCTTGATATATTACTTGACCGCTTGACTTTAGAGCGATCGCCGCAACCAATCGTGCAACTCAATCAGTGGCGTCAACGCATATTTGAACCCGATTGGCAACCCCCACAAGACTTGCTTAGCACTTTGAGAGCAGCAATTCTACAATTTTACGAGTTACAGCCTCAACGAGGTGATGAGCCGATTCGCCAACGAGTCGAACAACTCTATCGCCGACAATCTGCTGAATCAGTGCAACCTATTCCGGTGAATCTAAATCTCCAAGAAACCTTAGTAAAGCTAATTCAAACGACTCAAGATGATGAAATTCGCTGGCAGTCTGCCGAGTTGTTGTGGGAACTAAATCCACAACATGTGGCTTGTCCGGTGATCAGTGCGAAAGATTTAGGAATTTATCTTACAGGACATCCTATAGTACTAATGATCGGTATTTTGCCGAAGTCAGATAGCAAGATGCTAATTTTGTCAAGAGTGTATTCTTTGAAACAATTATCTCACTTGCCATCGGGGTTGAAGCTCATCGGACTAGATGAAAGAGGAAATCCGTTTTTTGAAGTAGAATCACGACAGCAAGATCACTATATGCAGTTCAAATTTACAGCGGACGGAGGCGATCGCTTTAGTATTCGTGTAGTTCTTAATGATGCCAGTTTTAGCGAGAGTTTTGTTGTTTAGTCTTGATAAGCTAAAGAAGGTAGGTTGAAACCCCAAGACGACAGTCGCCCTCTACCTCCTACCCCACAAGTGTAGGTTTTTCACATTCAATCTGAAAAAGCCTATATATTTTTCCGTTCCGAAATCTTTCTTTGCGTCTGTGCGTCGATACAAAACGCAAAATATTAAAAACCTACACCTGTCAGCTGCCCCCTATGGCTAAGCCTCCCTCCAATCCTCAACTCCCTCAAAACGTTGCTGTCGTGATTGAGATTAATGGTGGTAGCTTCGCTGACGGATTCTCTGTGACGCTTCAGATTTTAGAAGATGGCCAAATTATTCAAGAAGATGATCATTTTCTTTCTATTCCTGCCGCGCCAGAAATGCCGAAGCTTTATCAGGAGTGGAAAGAGATATCACTCGAAGGCAGTCGGCAACTGCAAGTGGTTCCTCTGCAAGTCACAAATGTAGCCAAAGTAGACTGGAGACAAAAAACTAAAAAGCTGGAAATTTTATGTAGAAATTGGTTTGGGGATCAAGCATTCGAGCGTTTGTGCGATCGCATCCGCGCCAATGAAAGGGTGAATGCTGATCAATCTGTACCAATTATCATTCGTACTCAGACAAGAGATCATCAGCAAAATGAACTTTTGCGTAGGCTACCCTGGCATTTCTGGGATTTATTTACTAACCTTCCCCATGCTGAATTTGCCTTATTCACTAAGTTTAGTCAGCGAGTTCCCTCTTTGAAAGCACCAATCAGAGTTCTAGCTATTTTCGGCAGTTCTCATGGTGGTTTGCAACTAGAAAAAGATGAAGCCGCACTAGAAATACTAAAGCAGCGGGGAGCGCAAATTATTAAGCAATTAGAGCCAACTGAAGACACTTTATCTGATTTATTATTTAATGAAACTTGGGATATATTGTTTTTTGCCGGACATAGTTCCAGCGAAGTTGAAAGTGGACAAATTCAAATTAATCAGCACATTTCTCTATCGTTAAATACGTTACGCCCGAGCTTAGCGAGAGCGGTAACGAATGGTTTAAAGTTGGCAATTTTCAATTCATGTGATGGATTAGGGATTGCAGATTTCCTCGCAAAATTGAATGTGCCAGCCATGATTGTAATGCGGGAACCTGTACCCGATCAGATTGCTTGTAAATTCTTACTCTACTTTTTAGAGCAATTTTCTCAAGGTAAACCCCTTTGTTTAGCAGTTCGTGAAGCCCGCGATCGCCTTGAATCTGTACAAAGCAACTTTCCTGCCGCTTCCTGGCTACCCGCTGTTTGCTTGAATCCAAATCAGCCAGAGTTTATCTGGCCTACTCCAACTCGCCAGCGACAGTTTTTATCATCATTGTGCCGTTCACAATTTTACCTGCTTCGTCCTCATTTCCTGATTGGATTTGTTGCCTTGGTTGGCATAATTGCTGTAATTACAATTAATCGCTGTCAGCTTTTTGGCTCAATTTGCATCAATCACAGCGAGGTTCAAAAGCCAGTTGCTAATAATATAGAGAACTTTATTAGCTATGGAGAAAAGCCAATAGCTAATAGTAAAGTGCAACTCAGTGAACCATATCTCTCATTAAAGCAGCAAGGAATTAAAGCATTTTCTGAAGGTAAATATGACAAATCGGTGACGATTTTTGATAATATCCGCATTCAGGCAAAACAAAATAAAGATGTTCCTAACCGCCGTCAAGTGGCTTTAGCAGCACTACAAGATCCAGAAATTCTGATTTATCGTAATAATGCTTTTTTAAATCATCGACATAGCCAAAATAAAAGTTTGCCAATTTATACCATTGCTGTAGCTGGGCCATTGAATCTCGATTCGGGATTGCATATTGTATTTGGAGTTGCTCAAGCCCAAGATATAGCCATCAACAAAGGAATCAACTTAAAAGTTGCGATCGCTAACGATAGCAATAACCGCGCTCAAGCTGAGAAGGTTGCCAAATTTCTGACAGAAGATCCCAAAATTATCGCTGTGGTAGGACACTATACCTCTCCTAATACTTGTGCAGCTTTGAAGGTTTATTCACTCAAAGAACTTGTGGTTATTTCTCCCACTAGCACTGTTGTCAACTTGCAATCATATCAAGACTGTAAAGACCCCAATCGAGTATTTTTCCGTACCGTTTCATCCAGTAGAGTTGAAGCTGATAGTTTAGTGAAATATTTAGTTGAGGATCTCAAAAAACCTCAGCCAGGAGTGGTAATTTTTTATAACAGTAAAGAATCTTTTAGTAAGGATTTATCTAATGAGTTTGTTCGGGTTCTCAAAGCGTTTCAAGGACGCGTAATTGCTACATTTGATATATCAGATTCAAACTTTGATACTAGTCACCTTCCGCCACAAGTTAAAGATGCGGATGCTCTAGTGGTATTACCTGATGGCGGAACTGATGATATTTTAGCATTTCAAAAAGCGGTAGATATTATCAAATTGAACAATGGAGAAAGACCAATTTTAGGCGCAAATACTCTCTATCTCCAAGAAGTCATTAATCAGGCTAAAAATACAACAGTAAATCGCTTATTTTTGGCAGTTGATTGGCATCCAAACCAATGTGGCGCTCAAGAGTATCGGCAACAAAATAATGAATATTGGGGTGGTGATTTGAATCGACGCACAGCCCTAGCAGATGACGCTGTGCAAGCAATTTTACAGGCTATTAAACTATCAAATTCACCTATAAATCGACAAGATATCCAGCAAAAATTATCTGAAACAGGAATTAGACCGGGAATAGCAGCATCAAGTACGATTATCAAAGGCTTATCGATTAGTTTTGATGCCAGAGGCGATCGCAGAGAATTTACTACCCGTGCGATCGTGACTGTGAATAATAACTTAAAGTTTGAACTTGTGAAAGATGTTCCTTGTCGTAAATAAATCAATTTGTAAAGTTAAGTAAATATCCCGGCGATTTTCACTCTAGCCACCGATAGTCCTTTAGCAGAGTCAGAAGCGGATTACCTATCATATTCAAACCTGTAGAGACGCAGCATTGCTATGTTTCTATAACTGGTTGCAGCCACTTATAATTTCCTTATTTTTATTCATCATACTATTCCTCCCCATTTACTTCTTTGCATACTTTATTTTTACAGTAAAAGAATGGTTTTTGCAGCAGTTACGACAGCATTTTACAAAATAGAGGAATCATTAATTTTGAATTTGGAGCAAAGTGACGTGACCACTCAAACTAAACGCAATTCTTTTCGACTATCTGAAACTCAATTATTACTAACTGGTCTCTTAATTGGTTATGTTGGCTTCATTTTGTGGTTAGGAGTGCGTTTGATTGTTCTATTTAGCGGTGCAGTAATTGTTGTATTGGCGATCGCCTCTTGGTACCTCCAACTCAAACGCCAAAAAACAAGCTCTTGGGCAAACTCTGCAAATTTACTACAAATAGATATTTTTCTTAGTCATATTAACTGTTTAGATCCGCAAATTCCTGATGCTGATCATACTTTGTGGCTAACAGTTAAGCAACAAGCTCAAGCGATTCAGCAGATAGCAACACAAATTGCTCAGCAAGAATCAACCTTCACTTTAGATCTACTAGAAACCTTACACACTGTTCTAGATCTAGTTGATCGACTCGTACAAGCATTGCAGGTTACTCAACAAATGCAAACGCCACACTATCGAGAGTTAGCACAACAACAGTTGCAAAGCAGTTTGACTCGCCTCCAGCAAACCCATGACCAACTTCAGGAATTGCGCGACCAATTTGCATTGGAAAACCTAGAGCGGCGATCGCTCACTGTTCCTACGGTAATCTCAAAACGACTACAAATCCTGATTGCTGAAAACGAAAGAGGAATTTTAGGGGATTAAATGAATATGAAAAAGTTGCGTTTTAAATTTTGGCTAGCGATCGGACTATGCCTGAGTTTTTTGTGGGCTTGTACACCAACAATCGATTCATTTGCAAGTGCTGATCGCTATCTGCGTCAAAATCTGTTGCCTAGTATTGAAGTCGATTCACAGCTAGTATCTGATACCACTGCGTATAATGTCGTGATTCCCCCAGTAGTTAATTCTGTACCCGATCCCAATACCTTTCCTTTATACGGTGCAAAGCCCAGCAACGATGCAAATATTGTGTATATCGAAATCTACAGCTCGGCTGAAAAAGCCAATGGAGAACGCAAAGATGAACGCTGGTTAATTGATGTTGTAGAAAAATTCAATCAGCAACGACAAACCCTCGCATCTGGAAAAGTCATTCAGGTAGGGATTCGCAATATTCCCTCTGGATTGGGGGCACAAATTTTAGCTGCCAAGAAAGCGAAACCCGCAGGCTACACACCAGCAACAACTTTGTGGTTGGAACTACTAAAAGCTGAAGGATTGCCAATACAAGCGATCGCACCTGCATTAATCCCCAACCAAGCCATCTTTGCTATCCAACCCCAGACGTATCAAGAACTGGCTCAAGGTGGAGAAGTGACGTTTGATCGCCTGATGAGTGCCATTCTCGCAGATAAAATCAAAGTTGGTTATTCCAATCCTTATATTGCCTCATCGGCGTTAAATTTTCTGCACACACTGCTTTGGCGTTCAGCAGGCCATGCTCGTGATGGTAAACCGTTGACTGTCGCTGAACTAGAATCTCCTCAAGTCAACTCCGTCTTTAGCTCCTTCCAAAAACAAATCGCCCTCACAACGCCGACATACCTGGACTTAAAGCAAATTTGGATTCGTGATCCTCAAAAGTTTCAAGCGATCGTCATGGCCTACCAAAGCTATGTCAATTTAAAAAAGCAACCAGGATTTGAACAGCTTGCTTACATTCCTTTCGGTACTCCTGAAAATTCGCCATTGGTTGGTTTTAAGTGGAATAGTGCTTCTCAAACAGCAGCTCTGGAAAAGTTTGCAGCATTTGCCACCTCTGCGCCAATGCAAAAGCTAGCAGAACAACAAGGATATGAACAGACCAATTATCTCAAGCAAGCTCAATTTCCACCGGTACCATCTGGTGAAGTTTTAAAAGCGGCTCAATCATTCTGGAAACAGCGTAAGGATGGTGGACATACCGTATACATGGAATTGATTGTCGATACAAGCGGTTCGATGGAAGAGAACAATCGCCTGAAAGCGGTTCAAGAAGCTCTACGACTTGCCAGCGAACAAATTAACCGAGGTAATCAGATTGGTTTAGTAACATTTAGCGATCGCCCCACTCGCCGCATTGCTCTAGCTCCCTTCAACGAGTTAGAACAAAAGCGATTATTTGCCGCTATTGATCAACTCCGTCCTGATGGCGCAACCGCTCTCTATGACGGACTCGCCGTTGGTCTAGCAGACCTCATAGAAAAGCAGAAAACCGATCCATCAGGGCGATTTTATGCACTACTGCTTACCGACGGAGAACGAACCAACGGAATCGATTTTGAGAAAATTAAGGGTGTAATTAAGCACAGCAGAGTCAGAGTATATCCCATTGCCTACGGTGAAGTGAATCAACAGGAATTAGAAGCGATCGCCGCAATTCGGGAAGGTAGTGTTTACGAAGGCACACCCGAAAGAGTGCAAGTTTTGCTCAAAGACTTATTTCAGACCAATCTTTAGGTTAGGAATGGGGAATTGATATACGCAGTTCATGATGGCTACTTAAATTACGAATTACGAATTAAAAAAATGCAACTCCTCAAAACTTTAGGATTTAGTTGGTTGGTGTTTTTAATTACTGGATTGCTGATCGGTTGGTTCTTTGCAATTCCGGCAATCACAGTACTGATTGATCGCAGCTATTGCCCAGCAGCAGAGTGGCAGCAGGTTGTTCAAGCTTATACTGAACTATACCAGCAGCATCAACAACGTCGTTTGCAATTACAGTCTGTCATCATGTTTAGCAGTTTAGGAGAAGAAAAGTCATTAATTCCACCGAAGCCAGAAGTATTACAACAGTTACCAACTTACGGGCGATCGCAGCGACAACGGCAACTACAACTACGAAAAGACTATCCTCAAGCAAAAATTTTGCAATGCGCTCAATAGACCTGCCTTAAAAATAGGCAACAGGGAACAGAGAAGAGATGTCAAGATTTCATTACCAATTATGTTGGTAATTTTGGCTGGTACTGGTAATATTACTGATAATCTTATTACCAATATTTTTGGTATACACCATTTCAGTTGGTAATATTACGCCTTCTATCAATTTCATCTACAAAATGTTTCACAGTCACAGAAGACGATTTATCACTTTGATGAGTATAGCAGTTGCTAGCTTAATGCTGGTAATTGGCTTACCGCTTTTAAATTCCACAATCAAAACAGCACAGGCACAGGCGACTACACTGCGCGTGTTTGCTGCTGTTAGCTTAACAGAAGTGCTACCAGAGATTGAGAGTGCGTATAACGCAGCTAACCCGCCGATAACCTTTGTTAATACTTTTGATTCTTCCGGTGCTTTGTTAAGCCAAATAAATCTACCAGCAAATGAGTCAGCAGGCATACCAGACATTTTCATATCTGCTGCTAGAAGCCAAATGAATAGCTTGCAGAGCGCAGGGAAATTACAATCAGGTTGGCCCAAGATAGTTGCTACTAATCGTCTAGTCTTAATTAGACCGACTACGCCCACTTCTCCTGCTCCTAGTCCGGCTATTTCTGGTTTTAGTAAACTCACAAACAGTACCACTAGTAGTCCTCCTCGCAGCGGCATCAGAGGCATTGCCATTGGCGATCCTGCAACAGTTCCAGCCGGGGCTTATGCCAGAGAAGTTTTGCAAAGTACCGGTAGCGGTTGTGGAGGAGGTACTTACAACACCCTCCTCAATAGCACGACTGCCAACAAGCTAGTATTTGCTAGCAATGTCCGTAACGTCTTAACAGCAGTTCAAACTAAAACCCTGAACGGTAACACTATCGATGCAGGTATAGTCTACGTTACTGATCAAGCAGTTTCCAGTACTACACAAACACAACAAGTCGGCTCACCCGCACCACAAAGTTGTCACACAGCCATTGAGTATCCAGCAGCCGTACTCACAAGAACTACTAACAGTACGAAAGCAAATAGTTTTGCTAACTACCTGAAGAGTACTACAGCTAAATCAAAATTCAATGGTCGTGGGTTTGGTGTTCCTGCTTAACACAAGCTTACCGTAGGCTATACGAATTCTTGGCGCTCTTGGCATCTTTGCGGTTCAATAAATTCAACTATTTGGAGTGAAGTTTCGTGAAATCAGCTAAAAAATTAGGACTCGTTGTTTGTGGTGTAACCAGTGCTTTTGTGAGTACCGCTATCATCACGGGTACTTATATTCCCAAGGCGCAAGCAGCGAAAGTAAATCTTGTGGAAAATGGTAGTTTTGAAGACGACCCATTTATTAATGAAGACTACGATCCTACCCGGCCCAATCCTTTCTTTACAGGGTGGACTAATGATAGTCAATTTTTTGGGGTTTACACTACATATCTGTCCAGTTATGCCAACAGTGGCATCCAAGGTATACGTCTTGGTTACACTCCTGATGACCTATCTGCTAGTCTGTCACAAACTCTGAAAACCAAAAAGAATAAGGAATACAGACTTAGCTTCTACTTAGCATCAGCAGAAGAAGCGCCTCGCCTCGGTAACGAATTTAAAGTATTTGTCGATGGCGACGAAGTTTTTGGTCTGACAAATATCACCCTCCAAGATTACACACGATATGATGTTGATTTTACAGCCACCTCAAAACGTACAGATTTAAAGTTTGTCTCTAAGGTTGGATACGACTGGTTAAACTTGGATGATGTGAGTGTCTATCGTACTAAAGATATTGATGGTGCAGCTGTACCAGAACCATTCACTTTAGGAGGCACAGCAGTTGCAGGACTACTAGGAGTATGGCTGAGAAAAAAGCAAGCAGCTAGCTTAAAACAATCCTAAACCAATCTATAACTCGAACAGCACAGTACACGAAGTATATGTTTGTGTTCCCTTTTTCTATGGAAGAATTGTACTTGCTACTTATCTAGAGTTCATGATTGGTAAGAAGCTTTAGTCTGACTTGAAAAACTTACTAAAGCTTCTAGTATGAGGATTTAATTCTTTTAGTCATCAAATTTAGAGGTGCTAAAGCGCAACTACATACCTATCAAATTAATGGGACAGACCACTAGATTATCAAAGTATTTCTTGCTGTTGATGTAATAATTTGTCGTACTTGGGCACCAGTTAAACTTTTGTTAGCGCTAAGCATTAAAGCTATTGCACCAGCAACATGGGGAGTGGCCATAGAGGTTCCACTTAGATAACCATATTTATTAGCTGGAAGTGTAGAGTAAATATTAACTCCGCCAGATGTGACATAGGCTAATAGGTCAGATCCTGCTAAGTTAGAGAAATTAGCCATCTTACCATACTGATCTACTGCTCCAACTGCAAGTCCCCAACTCTTCGCATAGTTAGCAGGATAATCAGGTTTTAAGCTACTCCTATTACCAGCTGACATCACAACGATCGCCCCTTTACTGCTAGCATATTGAATCGCTGACTCTAAGTAAATGCTGGGCTGCTGTTGAGTTAAGCTGAGATTAATCACATTAGCTCCATTGTTGACAGCATAGCGAATGCCACTAGCAACCGCAGTATCGTCACCTACTTTATCATCACCCAAGACTTTCACTGGCATAATTTTGGCACTATAGGCAATGCCAGTAACACCGAAACTATTCTTCACTCCAGCAATGGTGCCAGCAACATGAGTTCCATGACCGTTTTTATCTAAAATATTGTTGTTATTGTCATGGAAATTCCAACCATAGATGTCATCAACGTAGCCGTTGCCGTCATCATCTTTACCGTTACCAAAAATTTCCTTCGTATTCTTCCAGATATTAGCGCTTAAGTCTGGGTGATTGCGATCGACTCCAGAATCTACAACAGCAACAGTAATTCCCTTACCTGTATATCCCTTTGCCCAAACTTCTGCAGCTTTGATTTGGTCTGCTCCCCAATTATTACCGCCAAGATTGGGAACGTCAACAAATGTATTTTGATTAATAGCTTTAGCCACTGCTGCTGCTGCATTAATCAAGCCATAACCATTTGTAGAGCTATAGTTATTTTTGACATTTATATATTTAGAAAATACATTATTACTTTCATTAC
Organism: Desmonostoc vinosum; assembly: GCF_059505385.1. Lineage (NCBI taxonomy): Bacteria > Bacillati > Cyanobacteriota > Cyanophyceae > Nostocales > Nostocaceae > Desmonostoc > Desmonostoc vinosum. The sequence continues at coordinate 40,662 of NZ_JCACKM010000034.1, read as the reverse complement.
TTTCAATGACATTTTGATAGCCATCGGCTTGATATATAAAATAATAACTACCTGCCACAATATTCTTAACAATACTTAGTGAGCGTGTTTCTGAACTATAAGCACCTGCCGCCACACTATTAACAGAGTCGTAACCTAAGTATGTGTCATCATTGCTGATAGCTTTGTCTTTAGACAGATAAAACTTAGTATAACTAGAAATAGCATTACCAACGCCTTGGTTTTTTATCTGATAGCTGACTTTGATAGTATCTCCAACAGTTACCGATGTAGGAATAGCAGCATTCTGGACTATTAAATCTGCCTTAATGAGAGTGAGATTAATAGCTTTGACAAAGAGATTATTATTTTCATTGCTTTCAATAATCTCGCCAGTACCATCAGTTTTAAATATTAAGTAATAGCTACCTACAGCCAGACCAGTGCCTAGATTAAATTTAGCTGATTGTGAATTGTATTTGCCGGCTTCCAAACTATTAACAGAGTTCGATCCTAAGTAAACATCATCATCGCTAACAGTCTGATCTTTAGATAGATAAAATAAGGTGTAGTTAGCAGCGGCATTGTTACCACCTTGGTTTTTGATTTGATAGTTTATTTGCATGTTGCTACCAACTAGTACCGAACTAGGAGCAGCGACATTTTGTATTACCAAATCTGGTTTAGGAGTAGGAGTAACAGCAAGAGTTTGGGTAGTAATTTGACTGCTTGCAGCTTCTAACGTATGAGATGTGCGATTATCGTCTCCAACAGCAGATATTCTTTTTGATGTATAACTACTACGATTACTCAAATTAATCTTATCTGTGAAATCAGAGTAATTTGAAGAATTATCAAAAATGTTAGCTTGTTTAGCAAAAGTGTGATTAATATTTACTTCGCTAATTTTTGGGAGCGGATCATTATCTTTTGTAAAATACATAGAGAAACTCATTTTCTCAATTACCAAAATCAACTTGTTTAAGCTGGAAAAAGGAAGTATGCACTAGAGATAGGCCCCTGCGTCGCAAGGCTTTCTTATTACTCATACTCACTGCGCGACGCCAGTCGCTAGAACATGGGTAAACCGGGTAACGCATTGGTTCCTCTGCATGAAAATAAAAGTTTTTATTTTCTAATATTCGTGCAAGAAGTCTAATTTAAAAGAGCAGCTTATTCATCACTAGCAATTGCTGAGACAAATTGCATCTTATTTACTAAATTATATGAGATTTTAGTTCTTTTATCTTCTCAATTAACTACTTACTTTCACTAAAATCTGTACCTTTAAGTTTTGCTTAGCTCAGACTGAGGTTAGCACATCAAAAAAATTGCGATCGCAATTTTTTTGATGTCTTAGTACTGCATTGAGTAAAAACTTTTAAGTGAGGGGGTATTGAAGGGTAATTCAACGGTAAAAGTGCTGCCTTTACCTAATTCGCTTTGTACATTTAATTTACCTTGATGCGCCAGAACAATAGCTTGAACAATAGCTAATCCTAAACCAGAGCCACCAGTACTACGAGAGCGATCGCTACTTACTCGATAAAAGCGATCAAAAATCCGCTTAAGTTCATGTTTCGGGATACCAATGCCTGTATCTTGAACTTTAATAACGGCGTTATGTTCGTTGCGATCTAAAAAAACTGTGACCTCTCCTCCTTTAGTTGTGTATAGAATTGCATTGACAATTAAATTAGAAAATAATCTATAAAGCTGATCAGAATTACCTATAATATTCACGGGTTGATGCACCCGTATTGAAGATGTCACCTTTATTCCTGCCGCAGTTGCCATTGCTCCAAACTCCTCAACTAAATCGCTCACAATATCATTCAGAGAACAAGTTTCACGTTGTAACTTTTGGACTTGTCTATCTATATGCGCTAACATCAATAAATCAACAACTAAAGCTGTTAACCGTTGATTTTGACGCTGTATAGTTTGCAATATATCTCGTGTCTCCTCTTCATGCATTTGTGGCATTAAAAGTGCTGATTCTACGGTTGCGCCTGTTGCAGCTAAAGGCGTTCGTAATTCATGTGCGGCATCTGCTGTAAACTGTTGAATTTGTCGATAGGATTGATAAATTGGCTGCATAGCTAATCCAGATAACCACCAACTAGCACCAGCAATCACAGCCATAGCCATCGGTAGCCCTAATACTAAAATTAGTTTGACACTATCCAAGTAATGATTAAATTCTTCTAGACTTCGCCCTACTTGCATATATCCCCAATCTTGATAATTTTGGGTATGCAGTGATAGAGTAATTTGATGGTATTCTTTGCCTTGACTGTCTTTGAGAAATTGCCAAGTTTGTTGATGAAAAACATCAGGTAATCCCTCTGGATAGTAACCAGCATTAGCAATTAATTTTCCTGAAGTATCAAAAAAACGTATATAGTAGCTAGTTTTAGTAACGATACCAAGAAGATGACGTTTAGAATGTGGCTGTTGTGGAATACAATTATTCTCTCCAGTTCCACAGTTATCTAGATTTGGAAATAACTTATTTGCCAAAGGTTCCAAACGTCCAGGTGATTGTAGTTTTAGTTCGATACTGTCGTGCAGTGTCCCCGCTACAGACTCTATTTCACTGTCTAAAGCCACCACATGAGCATGGAACACTGCTCGATAAAAACCGAAGGCACATACGCTTAAAATTAAACCCATAACGATGGCATAATATAGAGCTAAACGAATGCGCGTAAGCCAAAACAGTTTATTTTGATTCATCAGTGAAATGAAGACGATATCCCATACCGTGCAAAGTTTCAATGGTTACTGAGTGTAGCTGAAGTGTTGAGTTAGTACAGTTAATACTTGTGAGTTTGCGACGTAATAAACGTATTTGCGCTGCTACTACATTGCTGCTAGATTCGGCATTAACTTCCCAAATTTGATTGCGAATTTGCTCAGTAGTAAGAATCTGGTTGGGGTGTTTCATAAAATATTCCAGTAGTTGGAATTCTTTATTTGTTAAAGGAATCCTTTCCTTTTCACCCATAGTATTTTGTCTGACAACTGTACTGTTGCCATAATCTAGAGTTAAGTTACCAACAATCAATTGTTGGGGTTGAAAATGCGGTGAACGACGCTGCAAAGCCCGCAATCTTGCCAGCAATTCCACCATTCCAAAAGGTTTCACCAAGTAGTCATCAGCACCTGCATCTAGTCCGGCAACTTTATCTTCCATTCTATCTCTAGCAGTTAGCATCAAGACAGGCAGAGGATTTCCTTTGTAACGCAGTCTTTTGCACAACTCTAAACCACTAATTCCTGGAAGCATCCAATCAAAAATCGCTACTGTATATTGTGCTGAACTATTTTCTAAGTAAGCCCATGCTTCATTACCATCTAGTACCCAATCAACTAAGTACTTTTGTTGATTTAGGGTACGTTTAATAGCGGCACCTAAATCTGGTTCATCTTCGAGTAACAGCACTCTCATAGTTTTAAAAATTTAACTGCCAAGAACGCCAAGTAAGAGAGGGTTTATAAATAAAGTGCAGGCTCATATAGAATTGGTATGAGTAGCTACATATGCATAAAAAATTTCTCATCTTTATCTTGTATGTTCTCTATTTTTTTGGGAAATAAATGATTACCAAACTTTACATACAAAGCAGGTAAAACTACCAAAGTTATCGCTGTCGAAGTAAACAAACCACCAAAAACAACAATAGAAAGTGGTTGCAAAAGTTCTTGTCCTGGGCCGCCTTGTAACACCATTGGTGCTAGACCTAACGCAGAAGTCAAAGCCGTCATTAAAATAGCATTCAGTCGTTCCATTGACCCTTTTACAATAATTTCTTTTAAGGGTATTCCTTCTGCAAATTTACTATTATAGTTATCCACTAATAACAAACCATTGCGAGTTGCCACTCCAAACAGGGAAACAAACCCTACCAAAGACGCAACAGAAATAACTCCTCCAGTTAACGCTACCGCAATTACACCTCCTACTAAACCAATTGGCAAGTTAATCATAATCATGATAGTAGAGGGTATAGATTTCACTGAAAGATACATGAGGATTGTAATTATCACAAACGCGATCGCACTGAATACAAAAATATTATTAGTCGCACGTTCTTCAGCTTCAAATTGACCTGCGTATTGAATAAAATAACCCGCAGGCACTTGGACATTGCTTTTGACTTTAGCTTCAATTTCATTAACAATCGAGCGTAAATCTCTACCTTTAGCATTAGCTGAAACGACAATTAAACGGGAAACGTTTTCACGATTAATTGTGTTTGGCCCAGTTCCATTGTCAATTATTGCCACATTGCCTAAAGGAATTTTCTGTCCATTGGGGGTATCAATTAATAAATTGCGAATCGTTGACAAATTTTGCCGTGCATCTGGCTTCAACCACACTAAAATGTCAAACAATTGTTGATTTTCTAAAACTTGAGAAACAACTTGTCCATTGAGTGCAGTTTTAATAATGCTAGAAATTTCTCCGACGGAAAGACCATAGCGACTAGCAGCATCTCGATCAAATTTGATTTGAATTTGCGGAACGGGAATTTGCGGCTCTAGCAATAAATCTACAACACCATCAATCGTTTTCATTTGTGCTTCTACTTGTTCCCCGATTTGACGGAGTTCTGCTAAGTCAGAACCAAAAATTTTGACTGCGATCGCACTTCTAACTCCAGACAAAACCTCATCCATACGGTGAGAGATGAATCCACCAATATTCGGTGCTGCTCCGGGTATTTTATCAAACTCTTGACGTATCTTTGCTAAAGTTTTCGCACGGTCTTTCATCCCTACCTCACTAAGTTCAATATCAACGTGTGCAATATTCACACCCGCAGCATCTGCATCTCCCTCAGCACGTCCTGATCGTGTTTGAATAAATTTAAAACGATTGTCACCTTTCAGTGCATCTTCTACTACATAACCTGCTTTTGTCGTTGCTTCTAAAGACACACCAGGATATAAAGTTAAGGTATTTACCATCGTTTGTTCTTGGAACTCTGGCAAAAAAGCCCTGCCAAATGAAGGAATAATAGTAATAGCAGCTACTGTTAAAGCGAATATAACACCAATAATTAGTAAGGCGTTCCGAAAAGAAAAGTTGAGACAGCTACTGTAAATTTTCTTACATAATCTCGCTAACCAAGGTTCTCGTTTTATTACCTTGACGTTAGGTAATAAAATTGCACATAAAGCCGGGGAAACTAACAGCGATTCTAAACTAGAAATGACAACTACTACCAAATAAGAAATTCCCATCGGTGTAAAAATTCTACCTTCTACACCTGGTAGAGTAAAAATTGGTGAGAAAACAATAATGCCAATAATTGTTGCACCAATCAGCGATTCTCGTACTTCTTCAGAACCTTCAAAAATAATTTCTAATGGTGGTAATGGGTTAGGAGAAACTTTATTTTCTCGCAACCTGCGATAAGTATTTTCACCATAAACAATTGCATCGTCAATCGCTGTACCAATCGCTACTGCTAAACCCCCTAAAGTCATTGTATTCAGCCCTATTCCTAACAAAGAAAGGGCTAGCAACCCAAATAATAAAGTTAAGAAAAAATCCAGTAAACAGACTGCGATAGTTCGCCAATTCATTAAAAATGGAATGAGAATTATCCCGGCAATTATACTACCTTGAATTAATGATGAGCGGACATTTTGCACCGAAGAATTAATATAACTATCTTGGCGAAATGTCGTAGTAACTTTAATTTCTGGTGGTAAACCAGCTTTAATTTCTTGCATCACCGCTTCTATTGCCCGAGAGACACTGGGAGTATCCGCAAGCGGCTGTTTATTAACCATTAAAATAATCGCTGATTTGCCATTAAAACTAGCATCGCCCCGTTTAATTGCACCACCAATTTGTACTTGGGCTACATCTTGCAGCCTAACAGGTACTCCGTTACGTGAAGTAATAGTTGATTTTTTTAAATCTTCAATTGATTCAATTCGTCCAATACCGCGAATTATTCTTTCTGTATCTGCTGTGATTAAATAACCACCAGGTGCATTACTATTAGCAGCTTTTGTGGCGTTGGTAACTTGCTCCAAAGAAATATTAAAAGCGGCTAATTTTGCTGGATAAACTAAAACTTGATATTGACGAGAATCACCACCAAAAACTAATACTTGGCTCACACCTGGAACAGCTAAAAGACGATTTGTGACTTGCCAATCCACAATTCGCCGAACTTCCATCAAGTCAATTTTCGGTTGAGGATGATTATTTTCTGACTCAACTGTAAAAGCGTATTGAACAACTAAACCCACAGGTGAAGTAGTGGGAGAAATTTGGGGTGTTTCCACTTGTGGGGGAAGTTTGCTTGCAGCTTGTTGCAGTCGTTCGGTAACTAATTGACGTGCTTGGTAAATTTCTGTCCCCCAGTTGAATACTACCCTGACGGCAGAAATTCCCGCCGCCGAGGATGAACGCACTGCGGTTACTCCTGGTGTCCCATTAACTGCACTTTCGATTGGTAAAGTAACTAAAGATTCAACTTCTTCCGGTGCGAGTCCCGGTGCTTCGGTTTGAATTTCTACTTGAGGTGGTGCAAAGGGTGGTAGCACATCCAAGGGCATTTGGGGAATGATGTAGAATGTCCACAAGGCGGCGATAATTGTAGCTAAGACAACGAGCCAACGTCGGTCAATCACCCACCTGACAATGTTATTGAGCATTTGAGATTTGATATTTGAGATAATTAAATGTGATTGTCTGGTTGATCACAGACAGGAGTAGAATCTGAGGTGGTTGGTTGCTTGTGGTTATCAATATGAGTTTCACTTTCATAAGTAAAACCATCATATTGAGGATGACCAACTGAGACAAAATGCTGATGTATTCGACGAGTTGACCAAAAACTACCTGCCGCAAAAGCAGCAACACCAACAATTACTGCTCCTCCTGTTGCAAACAACCATAAAGGTATTGGTAAGTTTGTTTTTGTTGGGGTGACTTCTGTATGAGTATTTTCTTCCTTTTTTTCTCCAGATGCCGATTTGCTACCACCCCGCAATGATTGGGCATAAAGTTGTGGTGCGCGTTGAGTGACAATCATATCCCCTTCAAATAAACCACTTTTTACCTCAACCAGATCTCCAAAGGTTTGTCCTAAAGTTACTTCAGTAGACTGAAAAGCATTACCATTTTGCAGATAGATAAGTTTTTTACCATTTACTTCAACCACTGCTGAGGTAGGAATAGCTAAAATAGCTGCTGATGTTTGGTTTGTTAAAACTTCTAGTTCTGCAAACATTCCAGGTTTAAGTTTACCGCTAGAGTTATTCACCTGGGCTTGTACTGGTACAACTCGTGTTTCTCCTTCTACTGCCGTTCCAATTCGGGAAATTCGTCCTGAAAATGTGCGATCGCTGAGACTGGCAACTTTTAAAATAATTCTTTGACCAGTTTTTACTTTGCTTAAATCTTTTTCATAAATGTTAGCTGTAGCAAACACTTGAGTGTCATTGACAATCGTCATCAATTTGCCGCCTGCATCATTGAAAGTTTGACCAATAGTTACTTCTCTATTAGCAACCTTGCCGGAGATGGGAGCAGTTACTGTCACTAGTCCTTGAGAATTGGGCAGATTTCCTAACTGAGCCAGTCGAGTTTGATAACTAGTATTACTACGATTAATATTTGACTTTGCCAGTTGAACCGATGCTTGAGCGCGTTTGAGTTGATTTTCTGCTGCGATTACATCCCGGCGGCTTTTGGCTTTAGTGAGTTCGGCTTTTGCTTGTGCTAACTGAGTTTGAGATTCTAAAACATTGCGACGAGGCAAAGCACCACTATCAGCCAATTGCTTGTCTTTGTTGTACTTCTCTTGAGCAAAGTCAACCTGACTCTGTGCCTGGGCAATTTCAGAGTTTGCTATTTGCTGATATCTTTGGTAATTTTGTTGAGCCAGTCTCAAGTCAGCTTCTGCCTGCTGTAAATCAGCTTGACCTTGTGCTAGTTTATCCTGAGATTCTACGCGCAATGTGACTAAATCTGGACTGGTAACAACAGCAACAGGCTGACCTTTTGTTACTGACGCACCAGGTTCTACTAATAATTCAACTACTCTCGCCCCCTGAATTGGGGTAGTCACTTCCACTTTTTGACTAGGAAGAGTTTCGATTTGTCCAGTAGTTTTGATGCCAATAGCTAACTTTTGCCGTTGAACCGGCTCAACTTTAATTCCTAACCGTTTAGACGTGTCGGCATCAACTCGAATAGAATTATTAGTTGTAGTGGCTTCAGTTGCTCCTTTAAATTCATCGCCATGTCCACCATGAGCCATAACAACTGTAGGACTTACCAATAACAGCAGGCTGAGGCATGTGCCAGAAACACGACTAATAGCTGTAGGTGTTTGGGAACGCAGAGATTTAGACATCGCTATTCAAAGTCCTTGAGTGGGAATTGCGATCGCTTAAAAGTGCTTTTGTCTCCTAATTTTGGAGAATTGAGATAACAGTTTCATAAATGCACTCTTTTACTAGTTTTTCATTCACAGATGAAATTAGGATGAAATCAAGCTCAGATAATTCTTGAAATCACTAAATCTGTTGTACGAATACAAAAACTCCCCTCTGTGTTTAATTGCTTCCTCAGCGATGCGAATATTTTCCTCTACTTGAGTTTCATCTGCTATAGCGAGTGGAGCCATAGTTTTGCACTTCAAACTAGGATGATGAAACAGCGCACGCATAGCTTCCATATCATCACGGTGTGCTAATACATATTTTCTTAACTCTGGTACGCGTCACGCACCAAAAGTTTCATGAGCGCGATTTACATTTACATATTGCTATTTTTAGATGGAAATTTAGGTAAATTAATCATAAATTCTGTGTAGCTATCTAATTCTGTGTCTACTTTAATTTTGCCTTGATGCTGTTGGACAATAATATCATGAGTAATAGATAAGCCTAAACCAGTTCCTTCGCCAGTAGGTTTAGTAGTGAAAAAAGGATGAAAAATTTTATCTAATACTTCGTGAGAAATACCTTCACCATTATCACGAATGCGGATTTCTATCTGTTCTCCTAAATCTTTGGTGCTGACTGAAAGTGTAGGTGAGAATATTTCCCTTTCTTGTTGTGGTTCTGCTAAAAAACGCATTTTCTTTTTATGTGCTGCATAGCAAGCGTTGTTGATGACATTGATAAAAGCACGACTAATATTTTGTGGTATGACAATTATTTGTCTGAGGTTGCGATCGCAGTCTATTGTTACAGTTATATTAAAAGAGCTTTCCTTGGCACGCATTCCATGATAAGCTAACTCAACAGCTTCTTTTAATAAAGCGTTAATATCTGTCAATTCTCGCTCGCCTATTTGCCCTCGCGAATGCATCAGCATTCCATTGACAATATTGTCAGACCTTGTACCATGTTCGTAAATTTTTTGAGCGTTTTGCTTGAGATCATTTAAAATTTCGGCAATATATTCTCTACTTTCTGATTCTAAGCTATCTTTTTGATTCTCAATCTCTTCTTCTAGTTCTTGAGTTAACTCGATAGAAAGCTCAGCAAAGTTATTCACAAAGTTTAGGGGATTTTTGATCTCATGAGCAATACCTGCCGTTAAAGCTCCCAAAGAAGCTAATTTTTCTTGAGCAATAATTTGAGTTTGTGTCGCTTTAAGCGTTTGCAAAAGACTGGCCAACTGTTGATTTTTTTCTTCTAATTCTTGAGTTCTGGCTTTGACTTTCTGTTCCAAATTCCGGTTATAGCCTTCTAATTGTTCATAAAGGCGAGAATTTTCAATAGAGATGGCAGCTTGAGCAGAAAGGATTCTTAATACTTCGACGCGATCGCTTGTAAAAGCACCTGTGGTTAAATTATTTTCTAAATATAGAATACCACTGAGTTTGCCTTGATGAATTAAAGGAGTGCAAAGAATAGATTTGGGTTGAGTAGCAATGATGTAAGCGTCACGAGTAAATTGTCCTTCTTGAGTTGCATCATTTAAAACTACATTTTCTTGAGTACGCACAACATAATTAATAATGGAGACTGACAGCAGAGGGATTTGATTATGAGCATCTATTGAGTCTAAAGGAATTGACTGTAGTGTAGTAACATTACCAGAATTGATAGTTCCTTCCGCTTCTATCACCCAATTATCTGCTTGATTGAGAATCAGAAAGCCTTTTTGTGCGCCTGCATTCTTAATTACGATATTCATTAACTTTTCTAGCAATTTTTCTAACATAATTTCGCTAGCTAAGGCTTGCGAAGCTTGCATCACGCTATTTATATCTAAAACATTTGATGTGGTTTTACCCGAGTTGGTTATTGAAGAATGCGATGGAGTGGGAAAGTTATCTGTTGATGAATTGACTATAAATTGGGGATATCTTGTTTCTAAATCTTTGACTTTAGCTATAGCTCCCCAACGCTGATAAGCATAGTGAGCATCTTGTAGATAATAACGAGCAATATGTTTTTGATTTCTCGCTAAATAGAATTTACCTGCTAGTTCATAAGCAAGAGCTTCTTCATTGAGATATTCGTTTTCTTTGGCTAAAGTAATGGTGCGATCGTAATATTCTCTTGCATCTTGTTCTTTATTTAAAACACGAGCAAGTTCGGCTTCTATTAAATAAAATTTATGCAAAAAATTCATTGGGGCTTGCTTTGCCCAGAGTTCCATTTTTGCTTGTTTAGCACTAACATTTTTGAGAATTTCTTCTTTTTCAATCTCTGAGCTATTCGGGTAGACTGCTAACCGAGATAGTGCATCATAGAAGTAAGCAGTAGGTAAAATAAATGATGAGCCTGCATTTGCTGCATATTCTTCAAACTGGTTTGCATTCTCTACAGCTTGCTGAAATTCTTGAAAAAGATAACATAGAGAAAGTTTATGTGAGTAAGCGTGCATCATTGCAGTTCGATCATTAGTTGCTAGATGAACAGGTATCATCTTTTCTTCGTCGTATATTTCACCAATTAAACGGCATGGGTTTTCAGCTTTTTCTATCAAGTTAAGGATAGCTTGCATGTAAATTTGTGCCCAATCAAGATAAGCTTTCTGCTGAGTTTCACGAGTAGCAGCGATTGCTTTTTCCATCTCTTTCTTAACCTCCACCAGTTCTGCGCCACTGAGGTATAAAGCATAGGCATAGCTTGTAATTGCACTAGCAGCATACTCCAAATCTCCAGTTTCTATGCCACTTTGGTAAGCTTCAATGCAAAAAGATGATGTATCTCTTAAAGGTTCATTCCAATGCTTAAGAAAGAATTTATAGGCTGCATAAGTTCTGGCTTTAAATGTTTTATCTTGAGATTGTTCGATTAACTTCAAAGCTAGCTGACCAAACTGATAGCCATTATCCAATTCTCCTGTTAAGCAGAGAATTAGCCCATAACCTGCATAGGGAAAAGCAGAATCAGCTGAATTACCATATTGAATAGATAAATTCACTTGTTTGCACCAATTTATTAAGCTGAGTTGATTAACTGCTATGTATGCAGGGCCAAATAAATAATTCATCACCCGCATTGCTGCTAATTTATGCAAATCGGTCATTTGTGGTAAGCTGATTAATTCTTTGGCTTCTCTTCCTGCCAACATTAACTTTATCTGCTCTATCTCTTGTGTTAAATTTAATTGGTTTGGTTGTTCAGGTAATTCTACTTCCAGTAAATTCAAAACTTCTAATCCAGTCTTAACCGCTTCAATAAATTTAATTTGGGCACAATAAGCTTGCATTTTAACTTCATAGACTTTAATTTTATCTAATAGTGTTTGAGCTTTGTGTGAAACTGTTTGGCTCAATGATTCCATCTCATCATAGTTAGCAATTGTATAAGCTGCTTCTATTGCTTCTACATACAAATTTAAGGTCATATGATACTGTTGCGACCAACTCTCTTTTCCCAACAAGCTTAAGCCAGTTTGGAGGTATTTATAAGCTGCTTGACGAGCCACTGAAGATTTAGCTTTTTTACCTGCTTGTAAATTCAATTTAGCTAAATCATATAATTCTGTTTGTCGATTAATTAGCTCTCGTCCTTTGTTTAAATGATTAACAATCTCAAATAAATTCTGTTCAGGTTCTTCAGAGGATGTGTTTTGTAGTAATAACTTGCCAATACGTAAATGTACTGCTTGTGTATCTGCTTGAGGAATAAGAGAGTATACTGCTTGTTGGATGCGATCATGAGCAAATTTGTATTCTGCAACTAACTGATTTGACAATCCTTCTACATCAAGTTCTACCAATTGGTAGGCATAATCAAGGGGTACAATTAGACCAGAACGGAGCGCTGAGCGTAAATCTGTTGCAGTTTCTTTTGTAGATTTTTCATAGATTGCTGCTAACGTTCTCAAATCAAACTGGTTGCCGATGCAGGCTGCTAACTTTAACACTGCTTGAGTTTTTGTGGGCATTTTTTTTACTTTTTTGAGCATCAGTTCCACAACATTATCTGTGAATGGTTGTGCTTTAATCTGGTCTAAATTCCACTGCCATTCTTGAAAACCATAGTTAAAATATAGCCACTCTTCAGAGTATAATGATTTAAGAAACTCATTGATAAAAAATGGATTGCCGCCAGTTTTTTCATAAAGTAATTGCGCTAGTGGTTTGGCAGTTCTTGATTTTACAAAAAACGTATCACTAATCAGTTCTGTAACTTGATTTAAGGCTAAAGGTGGAAGAAATATTCTATTAATAGTTACTTTTGCTTTGGCGATCGCTTCTAAACTTTGAATCAATGGATGTACTTCGTTAACTTCATTATCCCGATATGCTCCAATGAAAAACAAATATTTATTATTTACTGCTGTCATCAATAATTGAATTAATTCTAATGAAGCTTTATCTGCCCACTGTAAATCATCTAAGAAAATGACTAATGGATGTTCAGGTTGAGTAAATACCTTAATAAATTTTTGAAAAACAATATTAAAACGATTTCGCAATTCTGCTGGTGGTAGATCTGGAACGGGTAGTTGTGAACCAATAATTAGTTCTATTTCAGGAATAACTTGAATGATTACCTGTCCATTTTCTCCTAATTCCGTTTGTAACTTTTCTCGCCACTTGTTAATTTCTGCTTCACTTTCAGTTAATAATTGCCGTATTAATGAGCGAAATGCTTGGATTAGAGAGGCATAAGGAATATCTCGTTGAAACTGGTCAAACTTACCAGAAATAAAATAGCCACGCTGGTAAGTTAGTGGTTTATATACTTCCTGTATTAACACTGTTTTACCGATACCAGAATATCCCAAAACTAGCATCATTTCACTAGTGCCTTGACTGACTCTTTCAAAGGCAGCTAATAGGGTAGAAATTTCTTGTTCTCGTCCATACAGCTTTTGGGTAATTTGAAATTGATCGCAAACATTATGTTGATCTATTAAGAAAGAGTCAATTTGCTTTTTATTTTGCCATTGTCTGAGACATTCTTCTAAATCTGCCTTGATTGTATATGCTGACAAATAGCGATCTTCAGCATTTTTGGCCATTAATTTCAAAATAATTGCTGAAATAATTGATGGAACTTCTGGTTGAATAGTGTGTGGAGGAATAGGTTGTTTAGCTATATGACAATGTACTAAACCCAAAACATCATCTGTAGGAAAAGGTAACTGCTTCGTCAGCAATTCATAAAAGGTCACTCCTAGCGAGTAGAAATCAGTGCGATAATCAATTACTCGATTCATTCGACCAGTTTGTTCTGGCGAGATGTACGCTAACGTTCCTTCTAAAATATTCGGGTTGCAAAAGGTTGTATTCTCCCGTGACAGCGTTGTCGAAATGCCAAAATCAATTAGTTTCAGCTTTCCTGTCTCTTGATTCAAAATAATGTTTGATGGATTAATATCTTTGTGAATAATATATTGCTGGTGAATTTGACCTAGTATATCAACAGTTTCAACTGCGAAATAGAGAAATTCGGCTATTGTGATTTGCTTGTAAGTAACTATCCTATTTAAAGATTCACCACCGAAATCTTCTAATACAATTACCCAGCGATTCTCTATATTTTCTAAACTATAAACATCTATGACACCTGGAATATTAATACTTCGAGTTGTTTCATATTCTCTCTTAAACCAAGCAATTTTTTCAGTTGGTGGATAGACTTGTTTGAGTATTTTAAGGATAACTGGCTGGCTATCTTCTAGTCGAATGCCACGATAAACCAGCGAGTTGTTACTCTCATGCAGTTTTTCAGTAATTTGATAACCTGAAAAATTATGCATTTTTACTTCCTTCTAAAGCGTTTTTATTAGGAAAAAACCGCAGCAAGTGCGGTTTCAGTTAATGGAGTCTTGATTCGCTATTAAAATTTTAGGGAGTCATAAGCAATTTGACCTTAATTATATTTATCAAGCATACACATCAGTGGGAGGAGAAGGACCTGGATCTGGTATGGGAAAAGGGTCTGGATCTGGTAAGGGATCTGGGCCGGGGTCAGCAGCACTAATGGCAAGTTCAACTTGCTCATCTGCAAACAATGCAGCAATTTTAGTACTTTCTTGACTTAATATTAAAGCTTGCTCTGCTTCAGATAAGCCTACCTCGTCCATGAATAATTTAGGATTATTGATGAAAACACTTTCTTTTTTAGGTTCAATTGCTAAGTTAGTTAGTAGATGAAATAGGTTACTCACGATATATTCTCCTAAGATTTGATGTCGTGACTGATGAAGAATACAAACTAATCTTCATTTTTGACCCTTCCTTGCTATCAGAGCAAAGATTTTATTGCTAGTTACGTGTAACTATAATATGATTAAGTCGGATAAAAGATTGAAGATTTGCGATCGCTCGCTTTCTGAAAGTACTGGAGTTTGATAAATCCTCTCCAATGCATATATAGGATTGATTGTTGCAGCAAGGTCTCGATAGGGCTGTGCTTTGCCAAGAAGAGGGTCTCCGTTGAGAATATGGCTTAAGTTCCCAAATAGCGTCAGTACGCTACTACAGGTTTCTGTGAGCGCAAAGTTTTTCTGTATCCACAATTTCGGATCTTCTTCAACATCTGAACTAGTGTTATTGATGACATCCTCTAAAACAAGTTGCGTCAGTGGATGTTTCTCTCCAGCATTGTTCTTAATTTTTTGCAAGTCTTCGATTTTAATTCGTTCGGCTTTAACTAAACATAGTAATACTTTCTGACAAGCCTCAGAAAAATCTCGCCTTGCATCTTGCAAGAATTCCTCTACTTCTTCTTTAATATCATTGATTTCTAACAAAGAACCATCTTGTTCTTCTTTTTTTTGATTCGCTTTAACTACAATCACAATCAGCTTAGCAATTAAGTCATTTGGATTGATAATCAAAGCTTGCAAGGCATAAGCGATCGCTCGCTCATAATGTTTGCGCTTTCCTTCTTTATCTGCTTCATTTTTAGTTAAATAAAAAGATAAAAATGCATGTTCATGCAGATTAACTCTTCTACTTTCCAAAGATGAAACTGGCGAAGAAGAACCTTGCAAAATCTCAGAATTTGGTGCAATTAATGTTTCTACTCCTAAATCCCAAAATGAATTCTCATATTCTTGAGCTAATCTATAAACCGTTGCTCGCATACCCCACGCCCATGCATATGTGGGGATGAGTTCAATCGCTCTATTTAGGCAATTCAAAGCATCTTGTTTAATATTTTGATCTATCTGTATACACAAAGATTCCTGCTGAAAACAAACCATACTCAGGCGGTAGGTTGCTCCTAAATGAGCTAACGCCCAAGCATAATTACTATTTTCTGGTTTATGAGAATCAAACGCTTTTTTAAAATGTTTGATAGCTAGTTCGATATATTCTTTTTGACGATTATTGACGATCGCCAGCAAGCGATAGGTTTCACCTAGTTGTGCATGTGCCCAGAGATACTCATCATTTTGGGCGGTCGCTTGCTTTAAGTGATCTTCTGCTTGCTCATAATCCATCAACTGCCGGTAAGTTGTGCCGATATGAGCATGAATCCAAGCATTGTCTGCATCCTTTTGCAGGAACTCATTAAAAATATTGATCGCTTGTTCATAAGCCCCTGATAAGCGAAAGGTTTCTCCTCTTTGAGCTAAAAATTGGTCGTTCCAATCAATCTGCATAAAATTCTCCTAAAAAATTTATTTGAAACTTAACTCTTCGAGGTTGGCGGCATTAATCGCCCCACTAATCAGTAATGCCTGAGTTTGGGGGTTATACCGCCAGTCTAGCCAAGCTGGATCGTGACCAACTAACTCGATGGCTTCATCATTAATCGGAATAGCTTGTCGGAGATATTGCCATGCTTGCTCGCAGTTATTTTCTAAAATTGCCAAACCGCTAAGACGATAGAGAATATCTCCTTGGTCTTTTGTCTGCTGTTGAGAGTGCAATGCTGTTCTGGCTTGCTCAATCTCTATTTTGGCGCGGTATAAACCTTGACTACATGCTTTGGATACTGCTATGCAGTACAAAGCTGTTGTGTCATCTGGGGCTTGTTGCAACCTCTGCTCACAATAGGCGATCGCCTGAGTATATTGACCGTCGTAGCAAAGCATCAACCCCTTCTCAATTAGCCAATTTTTCCCAAAAATATTTTTATCAAAAGCGATCGCTCGGTCGAAGTCGATGAGGGCTTTCTTGTAGTGCTTCATCAATTCATACACACGACACCGATAAGCAAGCGCCCAATAGTAATCCGGTTTGAATTGAATAGCTAGATCCAAGTCAGCTAGTGCCATTGTGTAATGTGCTTCTCCCAGAAAGCGATAGGTGACGCCCCGATGAGCGATCGCCCAAGTATAGTTAGGGTTCAACTCAATGGCGCGGTTAAAATCTGCCAGGGCTGCTGGGTAGCGCTTCATCAAATAGTAGGTTTCGCCTCGATGAGCGATCGCCCAAGTATAATCTAGCTGGAGATTGACCGCTTGCTGGAAATCTTCTAGGGCTTCTTGATAGCGCTCCATGAGGCGGTAAGTTTCTCCTCGGTGGGCAAACGCTTGAGTATCACGAGGATTTTTCTCAATTGCTCCATTCAATTTGATTAGAGTTTGTTGGTAGTTTTCCATTGGCTAGTTTCTTCCTTCTTGTGTTCCACAGACACAGACATACCCAGACGCATCAACATTTCCCTATCAATTGGTGCTGGGGATTTGGGTGGGACATATAGTGTTGCAACCTCTGTCATCTCAGTTTCTGGCAGCCTAGCCAAAGGCACACGACAAATCACAGGTTCACAAACCGGATAATAAACAGATGCCTCATAAACAATTACTTCATGTTCAGAGTCGTAATACCTGTTGAGGACTTCGGTCAATATTTTCAGAGAATGTAAGTTTCCTCCTGGCTGATAAAAACTGAGATTTCCCACCATGGCAATCTGCCATAAAATCAATGCACTCGTGGGATCAAATTTACGCTGTCGGATTAAAAAATCTGTTGCTTCAAAACTCTGACAACCGTTTTTACCGGGGTCAAGACCAAGGTCTGCAAATAAACAATCTTCTGCTGAAATTCCTGGTAGCATCCGCGCTCGAAAACCTTCTTGACGCGCTTGTTTAATTGCCGCATGTGCCGGGTCTGCAAATACGCCTGGATGACCATAAAAAGCAGCACAAACATTCAATCCTTGGCGCACTTCAGCCAAGATTTTCTCGGTCATTTCACAATAGGTTTCTCGGCGGCGCTGATTGTTGGTATTGTATGGCAGAGATTCAGCTGTTGCATTGAGCGATCGCAGCCACTTCGCTGTCACTGGGTCAGCCACAGCAAACAAAACTTTATCAGCTTGTTCAATCCAGGCTTTTGCAGCCAAAGTCAGATGACCTACTAATTGAATACCTGTGCCAACAACGGTTAACGAACCAGCTTTCAACTTTAATTTCCTCCTCTGTTTAAGAGGGTTTCGCCTGGTTATGAGTCTTTTTTATCCGATCAGCAAAATAAATACACAAATGTATTTAGCTAATATGCGTCTAAATTGCACATTCTTTCGCTAAGACTCCCATTAGTTCTTTTTCCTTTGTAAATACTTTGAGCAGCACCATAACACTTAGCTCAATATCTATTTTTATGTTCTCTGGGGATATTTATTTACACAAAAACGATATACTTGCCAGTGACTTTTGCCAAAAATAACTTTACTGTTTTTATATTTCTAAACATCTTCACAGAAAGATACTTAACAGTAACTTTCTTTGCTTTGTTAGCAAAGTATAATTCTTTTTAGAAATATTAAAACATCAAATTTATTCGGCTATTGATCATAATATCGCTTTTGAAAAATTACACAATAGGTATTCCGATAAAATATATATTTTTTGTTAGATTCATTTTAAATATAGTTTTTATATGAGTAAAAAAACAATTTTTATATGAGTTTTTATATGAGTTTTACTATGATGATGTGCGTGATTTATGTGATATGACAATCCTTGATGGGGAATAGGAAATAGGGAATAGGGAATGGGGAATTGATTATTCTCCGCGTCCCCGCGTCCCCGCGTCCCCGCGTCCCCACAAAAAAACATCGGTTTACCTATCGGGAATAGTGGCTTATTGACTTAAAATTCAGTATACTTTTTTTTAATAATTAATTTTCTTGTCATGGCTACCTTACTACTTGACGACGGCACAATCGAGAGTGACTTAGGCGAGATAGCTCGTGAACTTGCCCCCCTGGGTATCCAACTTAGACACTACGATCCAGGAACATCGCTTTTATTTCCCAGTTTGGCAGAGCAAGACGTTGTGACCGAATCTGAAAAGCGCTACATCATAGAACTCCATAGCACCATCTTTGAATTCCTCCAGCAAGAAAATGACTCTTTGTGGTGTGATTTGCTGAATATACATGCAGGTTCGCCTAACCTCCATCATCTGATCACAACCTACAGCCGTTACCACACTCATACTGCCCCTGAACCCCTCTACGTCTTGACAGGAGAGATGATTTATGGCTTTGTGCGACCTGATGGTAGTCAAGTACAACTTTTAGTTCAGGCACAAGACTATCTCTATATTCCTGCCGGGGTTGAGCATTGGAATAGTCCAACAGCATCGTTGCATTTCAAAGCAGTACGCTACTTCGCACATGTAGAAGGTTGGATGCCCGTTTATACAGGAACTCAACTAAGTGATTCGCTCAACAAACCGCGTTAAGGTGTTGGGGGAAATGGGGAATTGGGAATGGGGGATTATTTTCTGTTCTTGCTTCTGTGATACTTTGACTTCTCCTGTCGGAGACGCTACGCGTAGCAAGATCCCAAAGGGTACGCTCAGTACAAGTAAGTAACTGATGCTTCGACTCTGCTCAGTACAAGTAGCTGATAATTTATTCTACTTCCTCACACCGAATTAACAGCGTTTCCATCGCTTCTGCTAAGGAAATTAACTCTGTCCAAGAGGAACCAGTAACTAAATTTTGAGCGTGAGCTAATCGGTTGCGTAACTGTTCGGCCGATTTTAGAAAACGTTCACCAAATCGCTTTGATTTTAGCCCAAGTTGCTGAAGAAGTTCTGGTTGATTCAAAACCAATTCTCGCTTATCACAAAATTGTAAGTAGTCCAATAAATCCGTCGCTTCATTTCTTTCTTGACTCTCACGCCATAGGCGTTGTGCAACTATCAAGCGCTCAGGTTTGAGAACTTTTTGCCAAGAATCTTGTGGGTAATAAAGCCGTACTAGCCGCAGCAGATTCATTTCTAGCAGTGTCACCAAACCAAACAGCAACATTCGTGCTGGTGCTTTCTGCAAGTCGCCACAGGTAATAATTCCACTCACTTGATTACAGTCCAAAACAAACAATCGGGGAGTTTGTTGCAAAATGGGTAGCAACTTCATCAAAGGAGTGGAAATAGCAATTAATTCCTTGGGATGAAACACCCGTTGATAGTCACTGCACTTACCAGACTTCGCTTGTGTCAAACTAGAGCGTTCTACATAGCCGCTGATAGTATCTTCCGTCTCAATGCCAACCACATCGAAATCCTGTGCTTGCATCCAATGCAGCACCTCTGTTACCTCTGCTGCTGCTGGTACAGCTTTTAGGGGTTCTGCAACATATTCAATCGTGATATTGTTCTCAAATAAACTCCGCAAATCTTGAGAACGGGATTTAAGGTGTTTCATCTGCCGTTAGCTATCACACGTCAGCAGGATCAGTATTTCATAAAAGCTAGCATTCTGTCAGTCCAAGCTTTGTACTTCTTTGTTACAGAATTTTTTGTCGCGTTTTAACTCGTTGCAGTCAAACCCTTTGCGCGAATTCTCAAAGAATTTAAACAATAGTACATTGCGCTCAAGAGCAGGTTAATCTGGAGCCGCTTTTAATTAGACACGGTGTTTATGCTGCTTGTAGCCGTTTCAATTCTTGTATCAACGCAAGACATTGTTTACTAGCGTCTCTAGCTTGCCGCATTAAATCAAGTCCAAGTTTTCTATCCACTTTAGAAACTTCTACTGACTGATTGCTTAATTGAGCGGCTTTGAGGCTGAGTTCTTTGATTCTGGCTTTGAGTGCTTCATGCTCTACTGTTGATGGCATCTTAGGTCAGCCTCCTAATTCTGAAATTACAACGTCTACATTTTCCATCTGTTCATAAAGTATATTTGCTCTAGCTTGGAGTAAGCTAGGTCGTCATAATCTCCTTGGTCTATAGCATCATCTGCTAAGTTGTATAGTTCTCTTATTATTTCCTCAAGTTTTACATATACCCACAATAATGCGTCAAGTGTTGTTTGCTTCAAGCTTTTATACTCCTATTTCTAAATTGTAATATGGTACTTTAATTACAAATCATAAAAACTTCAAGCGCCCAGACTCGAAGAGCCTGAGCGCTTGAATATTAGGTTGCAGAGAAACTTCTGCTGAGTGGTGGAATTAAGCAGGCATCATTTGCATAGCTCTGCAAGCTTCTGCACACTTGCGGCAAGCGGCAGCACATTCCATCATTTTTGGGTCATCACTCATATTTTCGCAAGCCATCGCACAGCGATCGCACATTTCGGCACAGAGCATACAAGTGCGTCCCATAAACTCAGAACCACCCATCATCATGTTCATGCACATCATGCACATTTCCGCGCAATCATGCATCATGCTCATCATGCTCATGTCCATGTGCTTACCGCCTTTACCCATGCAATAAGTCATGGTTTCCATGCACATTTTTTGGCATTCCATGCAAGCATTCATGCAGGTTTGCATTTCAGTTGTCATGGTTTCAGTCATCATCATCATCATAGGAAATACCTCCTGATTTTTTGATGTATAAAGCAAGTCCCAGGTAGGACTACTTACAACAGTAATCAGATTCTTTTAAAGAGTCAATAGGAGATTTTTTACCAAATTTATAAGCCTACTATCTCGATATAATTACCGGAAAATAAGATTAATTCTCCATAACTCAGTGTGGTTTTCTTTGAGAACTCTTATAAACTGAGGACTGCAAACTCCTGTTATTAAGTAGACTTTTTATAGCTAATCAATTTTTAACTTTGGGATCAAAATTCACACTGATTTTGAGCCAGGATTAATGTCTAATTTTTTAATAAATATTTGCATAGGTAGGGAGTGGGGAGTGGGGAGTGGGGAGTAGGGAGTAGGGATTAGGGGGGATGAGGGGGATGAGGGGGAGAAATTTTAATTTACACTCTCCGCGTCCCCGCGTCCCCGCGTCCCCGCGTCAACCAAAACGCGAAATCTAAAAAACCTACCCATAAGAGGCGGGGGCCTCGAGTTCCCCAGTCCCTACTTCCCAGATTCTGAAATAATCGGTTCTGTTGCGACGTTATCTAAGCGGGCGCTGGTTAGCAAATCTCTCCACTGAGCCTGAAGTGCTGGGTCTTGAAGATTTTTTTGCCGTAGTTCTAATAGTGTTGTGACTGCTTCGTACCAGATGCCATTTTGGGCATAGATGGCAAAGCGCTTGATTGGTGTAGCAGTTTTTAGTTGCTCAGCTATTGTCTGACTCAGGTTAACTCTTTGGATTACCCCTTCAACGTAAATTGGGGGCGAATTCTTTTGAGGGTCGCAGTAAATATTGAAGTACCAGCGATATTGTTTATTTACTGCTAACGCTGGGGCTGTGCTAGGTAAAGAGACTCTGACAATACCTGGTCGAGCCGGTAAAGCGATCGCGGTTTCATAAATATTTGATTTTTGATCTTGCAGCACAAATTCAGCTGGATAGCCATATTCCTTGATGTATGGCACATAAAACAACCAACTAGGACGTTCTAATGTTGTCAATCCCCAGACATTTGTCACTGAGCCTTTTTCTTCATAATGTACTAAAGCGGTGAGTTCAGGCTTCACAGATTTACATAAACCTGGATTACGACTAGCTCCCCCGCGAGGACGACCTCCAACTGCGGGGCCTGGCGGGGGTGAGGGGGGATTAAAAGGCGGAGTTTGTGACCGGGTTGGTTTGCGATCAGAACTGTTGGGTGAGCGTCCTGGAGATGATGAGGTTGGTTTTGCCAAGACTGAGGTAAGGCTACTCAACAAACTAATGCAGCTAAAAGCGATTACTAAAAACAGTTTTAATGATTGTGAATTTGATTTCATATCAATCTTTCCTGATAAATGCAAATTAGCTTCAATAGGGAGTGGGGTAAAAAAGATTTTTTCATAATTAACGTTTACTGCTGTGGAAAAGTTAGATTTGATATTGGTTTTTAAGTTTGAAATTGTAAATTGACATTAAACCAACTGCCATTGCTAATGACAAAGCTGATGGTACAAATGGCACCCAAACACCACCAACCAACAGAGCAAAGCAAGCTAAATATAAGACACTAGAGGTAACACTAACACTCAATGCTAACCAAGGTAGCGATCGCCACCGCCAAGCTAGCACTCCCCCAAGCATTGACCAGCCTAAAATCCAGATTATTTCAATCCACACTGACCAAACCCGTATTAATGCACGCTGATTTAATACAGCACTCAGGATTTGGCTGACCATATGTGCATGGACTAATACCCCTGGTATTTGGTTACTAGAGGAGGTTCCGTAAGGCGTAGACCAAGTATCTTGAAAATCTCCTTTAGCCACCACACCAATGAGAACAATTCGGTCTTTGACAGCACTGGGGTCAACCGAATTAGATAAAAATTGTGTGAGTGGCACCTGTTCAGCAATCTTTTTTGAGGAACGATAGTTAAGGAGGATTTGACCACTAGTATTGATACCTTGATAGACACCAGTGGGAGACTTAAGAGTTGGGAAAACTGTATTACCTAGTTGTAAATCGCCTTGCGGGGTGAACTTGGGTGTAATTTTTGGTAAGAGATAACGGAATGCTAATTGTGTACTGAGTGCATGGGGAGTAGAACACAAGGAAGCTGCTTCTTGGTTCATAAATAAAAGATGGCGACGTATAACATCATCATTATCAGCCACAAAATCGCTGAATCCTAAACGTTGTTTGGGGATTTCTGGTGGTGGCTTAATGCCTTTTGTATTCGCTGTGGCATCACTTCCTTTACACACTCCAATTAAATTCTGAGTTTGTTGAAGACGAGTGACTAAATCTCGGTCTTCGCCACGAAAATCACGGTAAATATCCAAGCCAATAGCTCGTGGTTGATATTTTTCTAGTTTTGCTAGCAATTGACCTAGAGATTTGTCAGAGATAGAAGTCCCTCTGAGGGACTCGTTATTTTGTCGTTGATTAGCTATGTCAGCATCATCAATTGTCACTATCAACAAACGTGAGTCTACACCTTCGTCAGGACGCGATCGCATCATTTGGTCATAGGCTGTGAGTTCTAAACCTTGCAACAGTCCCAGAAGCCGCATCCCACAAACTACAGTTGTCGCTATGACACCAGAGAGCAAAGCGTGTTGAATTTTGCTTTTGCGGGTTATTTGTACCTTTGTTGGTAGTTCTTCGTTTTGTGTAGATCTCAGTTCGTCCCAAGTGGGTGGTATCTGGGCTGGATTTTGACAAATTACTGGTAGCCAAGTTGCACAGGGAAATCTATCTTCAAGTCCTTGTAAGCGTTCTCGTCCTTGTCTGACTGCCTGATACAAAGATTGGCCACCTGCGAAGCCTTGGAGAAAATACTTCAAGAATTCTTGAGCAACGTAATCTGGGACTGGTTCGCGCATGACGATGATCTGGGGTATTTGCAAATCAGCCAATTCTCGTGCCAATCCTAAGCCATCACAAGAGTTGAAAATAGCCAGTTGCAAACCATTCTCGATCGCTTTTTTCAGGGCGTACTTTAACTCACCAATGGTGAGGCTATCGGTTTGATTGATGTATATCCGACCGGTTTCGCCATTCCCCTGAGTACAACTATGTCCAGCAAAGAAGAGGATATCCCAGTTTTTCCCCCAGAGATGCTCGGTTAACTCCTTGCGTTGAGGTTCAATTAATAAGCTAATTTCAGCATTGGGACACTGTTGTAATAAAGCTTGATCAGCTTGAGTGTCAATTCCCATACTGTTGCCCACAATCGCCAAAATATTGACTACTTGATTGTGGGTAGATGGCTTGTGAATGCGATCGTAAGTTGGTGAGGAAAGGGCAATTTCAGCTTTAGGATAGCGTTCTAACAAATCCCATAAATGCCATGGTAATAGCTGCAATTGGCTATTTTCCGTTTGCAGAATTACCCTCACTTCTTCTGTGGGCAATAATCTTTCTAACCATTTCTCTCGCAAAGGACGAAACTCTTCTGCTCGCAGCCAGGTGTTAAAGCGTGCCCGTAAAATATGGGCAGTACTTTCGCAGTCTTGGGTCATCGAGACATTCGTGACTTGTACTCGATCAGCATGTAAACGATAGCGGTTGCCCAACTGTCGATAGCTAGACTGCCAGTGGCTGTAATACAGTGGCATCTCGGCTGATGGAGGTAGCTTGCCAATTATTTCTGTTGAAGGACGCTCATGTTCTTCACCAATTTGCAGGGTGACAGCAAACCCTTGCTCAAAACTCCCCTCTCCGAACTTTAGAACTACTAACTTACCCATGACCGTCGCTGCCCCTTTGGGGAATTCAAAATTCAAAATAAGGCTTGCGGACTCGCTACCGTTGCGCTAACAAAATTCAAAATAAGGCTTGCGGACTCGCTACCGCTACGCTAACAAAATTCAAAATTAATGAATTTTTAATTCTCCAATAACCAATTACAGACGTTACATGCCTTAAATCATGAAATGTTCTGTAATACTGGTGTCATTCAATGCTACTCTAACGCTAAAGCGCTCTAGAGTTTCACCGCGAAACTGTAATTGAATGTAATTGTCTGATTTGCGAGATTGAGCTTCTAAAAAAACTGCTCCTGAACTATCTAAAACAGTGAGATGGACTCCGGCTGGTAAATATATTTGCTCACCGACAGCGTGTAACTGAAGGCGAATACTATTTTGTTGGTTCGTTTCTGGGGTGATTTCTACAATTAACATGACGAATTGATTGAGAATTTGGATTCCCAAATCAATCAATTTTGCACGCCTAGTAACTGCTTCTGATTGATTGGTAGCATTTCTTTCTATAGTTTCAGTACTACGAAAGGCATAAGCTGGTCTGAGTTCTGGCATATTCCATAAAGATTCGATATTTTGCCAACCTGTTTCAAAAACACCAGCTAGCCACTGACTTAAATTCACCAATGGAGTCAATGGAGATTCTTGCAATTGTGCTATGTGGTCGATTAAATCTTCTAGGGGTTGTAGTTGAGTTAGAGGCAGTTTTTCGACTGCCACATTAGGGATGAACCCTAGCATTCTTGCTTCTTGGAGTGATTCGTCAAATTGAACTACTACATAACCTGCTCGTTCTTCCCAAGTTTCTGGGGGGATGGAACAAGTTTGTTGGTGCAAATGCACAGGGCGACATTCCAAACGACCAAGTGAAGAGACTTCTAAGTCAGCTACATTAGCACAGAGGCGCATTATAGGGTTCCAGCTGTCACTTGCTGCGAGGTTAGTAGGGATATCCATCATCTGCAAATAGTCATTCACCACCCATACAGCCAGCGTATTTAGCCGGACTTGCTCTGCTTTTTCGGGAGTCGGTTGTTCTTTGGCAAACTGCTCAGCAGTGACGCGAGCTGTTTGAGAGATAGGCAATGTTAGTACAAAATCATCTAGCTGATAGGTGGTGTTAGTCATAAATAAAATCCCCAGTGATCAATGCTGCTATGTAGATATCGCTCGCTTTCACTAAATTTATGCCATAAAATTAAGCTTGAATACACAATTTTGGCACTGCTCTTGTTGCACATTCTGATGATGGTTATTTTGTTAGTATCATCCCTCAGAGGTATTTTGGTGAGTCGGGATGGAGAAATTAACTAAACAAACACATTTTTGGCTTTATGCAATTATCTTCTGTTTAGCTTTGGCGGGCTGCGATCGCCTCTCTAGTGCTTCTGGAAATACTGTTGAGCGAGTCAGTGATGGTGATACTTTAGTAGTCAAAGATGCTAATAACAAAAATCTCACTGTCCGCTTTGCTTGTATCGATGCACCGGAGATAGCTCATTCCAACAAAGAAAGACAAAGCAGACGTACTAGCGATCGCAATCAATTTAATTGGGGCGTAAAGGCGCAAGAACGGGTAGAGGAACTGGTCAGGCAAGGAGGCGATCGCGTCACTTTGAATGTTACCGATAGCGATCGTTATGGACGCAAAATCGCTGAAATTCGTCTCAGGGACGGCACTTTCATCCAACAAGTTCTAGTTCAAGAAGGCTTAGCAAAGGTGTATCGTCCTTATTTAAATAAGTGCCCCAGTAGAGATGTTGTGCAACAAGCTGAAGCGGAAGCGAGGCAACAAAGAATGGGGGTTTGGGGTGACAGGAAATTTGTCAATCCTTGGGAATACCGCAGTGTCAATAAAATAGAAAAGTAGTGGACTAAAATCAACCGAACTGGCACTCTTGATAGCGGTGAACTTTCATTAAGTGAATGCACCGCAAATTTGTTTGGCAGAGAAAATTCTGTTCGCTGATGACTAATTTTACAGATCAATTCTTACAAAGTCTGAGCGCCGGAAGTCGGCGCTCAGACTTTGCGCTTTGTCCTTTATAGATACAAATGACTAATGACCAATGACAAAGGACGATCCCCGTCGGTGGTGAGTATTACGACAACGTTGTTGCTGGCGTTAACCCTAATTTAGACAACAATCGATCAATATCAAAATGCTCAGCCATCAATTGGCGAATACACTCAACCTTAATCGGTTCATGGAGGCGAACTTGCCCAAAAGTGCGGTCAACAATTTCTACAGTTGTTAGGGTATCGAGATCAACCGATAAAATGGGAATTTCTAGCTCTTCAGCGCGATGGAGAATAAAAGCCGGAGGTGGGAGTTGTCCAGTCAGGATGAGACATTGGGTAGAGGTTTCCAAAGCCGCTTGCTGAATTTCCACGCGATCGCCTCCTGTCACCACAGCCATATTTCGGCGTTTGCGGAAATATTTGACAGCGGAGTTAACATTCATCGCCCCAATCGCTAGACTTTCGACCATTAAATCTAAGCGATCGCTCCGACAAAGGACTTCGGCATTTAATTGATTGGCTAATTCCCCGACACTGACACTACGGAGTAAATCATTTTTTGGTAGTGCTGCTAGTACTGGAATATCCTGCTGTTCTAGAAATGGACGTAACAGAGTCTCAACTGCTGTTAGTTGTTCAGTAGGGATGTCATTGATCACAACACCAATCAAGCGATCGCCTACACGTTGTTTAGCAGCTAATAGCGCCTCAACCGAAAGCAACGAATTATAGCGGGCTACTAGTAGCACAGCAGCTTCTAAGACTTCAGCTACTTGTAGCAAAGACAAATTAAATAAATTGCCTTCTGATAAATCACCAGGCCCCTCTAGTAATACCAAATCTCCCCTGGATACTTGCAGATACTGCTGTATCAAAGATTGATGATAATCAGTGTTGTCTTGATTACGCAGACGTTTTTGCACATTGACTTCATCTAACGTCAGCAAAGTTGGTGCAATGCGGTTTTCTGGCAGATTGAGGCTTAGGGCGACGAATTGGACATCCTCTTCAACTACAGTTTCACCACATGTAGTTAAACAAGTACCCAGCGGTTTACCGTAGGCAATATCCAGTCCTTTTTGTTGTAGCTGATGAGACAAACCCAGAACAGTTGCCGATTTACCACTGTAAGTCTCGGTTGAGCCAATCAGCAAATACTTATGGGATTTTGGCACACATGCACTCCTAATTTCAAAACTCAGAAGAACCAAGCTAGGTGTTTCCTAATTTTAGATGGTTCTGGCAAAAGCCTGCTGTATTAAGAGTGGGGAGTGGGGAGTAGGGATTAGGGAGTGGGGAGTGGGTAATGGGGATTGGGGATTGGGGACGCAAAGAAAATTTCCCCCTCATCCCCCTCATCCCCGGGACTTATTCATCTATTCGCAGCAGTTTGCGGTAAAATATTTGCGAGAAATCAGTGACGCGATAGCGCTTATAATTTTCCATCAGTTCGATTAAAAAATTAATAAATTCAAAGCTGGCCATCATCAGCTCGTAGCTGAGGTCAGCGTTGCCATCAAACTGTACTCGACAACGCGTGAGATCTGAAGGTAAGCTTGCAACATTCCAAGTTACAATAAAAGGAATATGCTCGCTAGCTTCGATTTTGCGCTGTCCCTCTAGAACGCCTTTTTGATAGAGACTGATCGCAAAAGGTAAAATATTCCGCTTAGCGCCTTGAATGTAAGGTAAATAAACACTAGCTTGTTGTTGATTAGCAGGCTGTAGTTGCTCAATAGACATTGTTAAATATTCCTCAAGTTAGTTGACAACTGGGGATATTGGTGGTTTTAGATAGTATTCCCGAAAAAGACTGTGTGAAGAGAGCGATCGCAGATTATTATGTACAAAATGGGCACGCAAGTGGCGTAAAATTATCATCCATCAGCCATCTGCTACTCCATTGACGCCCATGCTTTGCGACTATCTAGTACAAATCCTGACGGCTCGTGTGTATGATGTTGCCCAGGAAACACCCTTAGAATATGCTCCAAATTTATCTAAGCGACTAAATAATCAGCTGCTGCTCAAGCGAGAGGATATGCAATCAGTATTTTCCTTCAAGCTGCGCGGTGCTTATAATAAGATGGTGAATTTGCCACCAGATATGTTAGCACAGGGCGTAATTGCTGCATCTGCTGGGAACCATGCTCAAGGGGTTGCCCTTGGTGCGAGTCGTCTAGGAACACGAGCTGTAATTGTGATGCCTGTTACTACACCCCAGGTAAAGGTAGACGCAGTGAAAGCGCGTGGGGGAGAGGTAGTTTTGCATGGAGATACCTATGATGATGCCTACGCCTATGCTCGTCAAATAGAAGCGCAAAAAGGTTTAACTTTTATTCATCCCTTTGATGATCCATATGTAATTGCCGGACAAGGAACTATTGGTATGGAAATTCTGCGGCAATATCAGCAACCTATCCATGCAATTTTTGTAGCTATTGGTGGGGGTGGGTTGATTTCGGGAATTGCCGCGTATGTCAAACGGTTGCGTCCTGAAATTAAGATTATTGGGGTTGAACCAGTAGATGCTGATGCTATGCGTCAATCGCTGCAAGCTGGGCATCGGGTACGCTTGTCTCAGGTGGGTTTGTTTGCTGATGGGGTGGCAGTGCGGGAAGTTGGCGAAGAAACCTTCCGCTTATGCCAGCAGTATGTAGACGATATTATTTTGGTTGATACAGATGATACCTGTGCAGCGATTAAAGATGTGTTCGAGGATACACGCTCAATTTTAGAACCAGCGGGGGCACTGGCGATCGCAGCTGCTAAAATCTACTCAGAACGAGAACAAATCCAAGAACAAACTTTAATTGCTGTTGCCTGCGGTGCGAACATGAACTTTGATCGCCTGCGGTTTGTTGCAGAAAGAGCCGAGTTTGGTGAACGCCGCGAAGCAATCTTTGCAGTCACAATTCCTGAAGAACGCGGAAGTCTGCGTAAATTTTGTGAATGTATTGGCAGACGTAATTTGACTGAGTTTAACTATCGGATCGCAGATGACAAAGATGCACATATTTTTATCGGCGTGCAAATTCAAAACCGTGCCGATGCGACAAAGATAGCGACAATTTTTGAATCGTGTGGTTTTAAAACCCTTGATTTAACAGATGACGAACTGACAAAATTGCATTTGCGACACATGGTTGGTGGACGTTCTCATTTAGCCAACAATGAATTACTCTACCGTTTCGAGTTTCCTGAACGTCCAGGCGCGTTGATGAAATTCGTTGGTTCCATGAGTCCAGACTGGAATATTAGTATGTTTCATTACCGTAACAATGGGTCAGATTACGGTCGAATTGTAGTTGGTATCCAAGTTCCACCTTATGAAATGCAAGAATGGCAAGCTTTTTTAGATACGCTTGGTTATCGCTATTGGGATGAGCATCAAAACCCAGCGTATCAAATGTTTCTTGGTACAGGCGATCGCCCTAAATAATCATGGAAGAAAGCCGCGATTGATCATGATTTGCAAAAGTCAAAAAAAGTATTTTTTATTATATGGGTGCGATCGCTTGCTCTAAATAATCTGCCAGTTCTAATTTATTCATCTGACCTTGAGCAATTTGCATTACCAAGTCATAAGCTTGCTCATCTGTGAGATTCAGAGAATAGCCATTTAGCCTGATAAAGGTATCCATCACTGCGAATGCTGTTCTTTTATTCCCGTCAATAAAAGGATGATTCATGGCTAGGTGGTAAAGATAGGCTGCTGCTTGCTCATGCATTGTAGCGTGCAAAAGCTCTCCAGCAAATGTAGCTTGGGGTTGAGCAAGAGCAGATTCTAGCAAACCTTCATCTCGGACACCATGACTACCGCCAAAGCTGGAAATTTGGTCAGCGTGAATAGCTAATACCTCATCCATGATCAGAAATTTAGGAATTTGCAAGGCGACGGTAGACCTCCTCTCTCTTTTGCTTAGAAGCTAGATAAGCTTTCCACGTATCACTTTGCTGCAACTCATGTTGCTGTTTAATTTTTAAAGAGCGCACAAACTCCAGTATCTCTTGTAAAGTCGGTTCTGGTACTTGCTCTAGTTCTTGAAGAATTTGTTCTTTGATTGTCATCATCCTCTGCGAACCTCTGCATTTAAATTTAAAAGGTTGGTGGGTAATGCTGCCCACCGAAACCAATAGAACGAGTTTAACAAAAGTGACTCCAAGCGATCGCTTTACACTTGAAACTTCTCGGCAATTCGCTTCATCGCCTCTTCCACATTCTCCCGACTATTAAACGCACTAATGCGGAAGTAACCTTCACCCGCAGCACCAAATCCAGACCCCGGTGTCCCTACCACATTTACAGTTTGTAACAGCTTATCAAAAAATTCCCAACTCGATAAACTATTCGGTGTTTTTACCCAAACATAAGGCGCATTCACACCACCGGACACTGCCAACCCAGCGGCTGTGAGTTTCTCCCGAATAATTTTGGCATTTTCTAAATAAAAATTGACTAGTGTCTTGATTTGTGCTTGTCCTGCCGCCGAATAAACTGCCTCGGCCCCCCGTTGGACGATGTAAGATACACCATTGAACTTAGTTGATTGGCGACGATTCCACAACTTCCACAATTCCATATCGGAACCATCGGCGGCTTTTGCTGTGAGTGTTTTGGGTACGACAGTTAGCGCACAGCGAGTACCTGTAAAGCCTGCATTTTTAGAAAAAGAACGAAACTCGATCGCACACTCTCTCGCACCTTCAATCTCATAAATTGAGTGGGGAATCTCCGCATCGGTGATGTAAGCTTCGTAAGCGGCATCAAAGAATATGATTGAGCGATTAGCTCTAGCATATTCTACCCAGGCTTTTAAATGCTCTTTAGTTGCAGTTGCACCGGTGGGGTTATTCGGGAAACAGAGATAAATTAAATCGACTTTCTTTGAGGGAATCTCGGCAGTAAAGTTGTTTTCAGCGGTAATTGGTAGATAGACTAAGCCTTCAAACTCGCCTTGCTCGTTAGCACTTCCAGTATTTCCCGCCATAACATTAGTGTCTACGTATACGGGATATACGGGGTCTGTCACAGCAATGACATTGTTGTGACCAAATATTTCTAGAATATTGCCTGTGTCACATTTAGAACCGTCGGAGATGAAGATTTCCGCAGCATCCACATTCGCTCCCCGTGCTTGGAAATCTTGGGTAGCAATTTTTTCGCGTAACCAAGCATAGCCTTGTTCTGGGCCATAGCCTTTAAAAGTGGTGCGATCGCCCATCTCCTCGACAGCTGCAATCATGGCTGTGCGACAAGCTTCTGGGAGTGGTTCAGTAACATCACCGATGCCCAGCTTAATAATTTTAGCATCAGGATTAGCCTCAGCAAAGGCATTAACCCGGCGAGCAATTTCCGGAAACAGATAACCTGCTTTTAGCTTGAGGTAGTTGTCGTTAATTGTTGCCATATGTAGATTTTTACAAGTGCCCTAAAACAGCTTACAGCCAATTGATATTGACGAGAGTGTTGTTACTCACCAGCAAAACCCAACTACAATAGCATAAACACGCGATCGCGCTTCCATAGGAGTATCCAGAGCTGTGCAGCCGGACTTAATAGGCTTGGAAATTAGCAAGGGAGAATTGAAACGTTTGACTGGCTTCGATTCAGAAGACGTTTTCCGACCTTCTATGATCAAAGATCGCGAACAGCGATTAGGATTTTTGATGAATGAAGCCTTGGTAGCGCTAGCCTTAACTCCGATCATTGTTGGTTTTATTTATGCATTTCTGATTTTGCCAACTATTGGTTCTTCAATCAAATTGGGGCTTTTATTGTTAATTTTAGTCCCAGTGGCTGTGCTTGTTGGGCGATGGCTTTGGCGGCGCTTTACCTGTCCCCACGCGCTGACTATACTTTTAGATGAAGTCGATAAATATCATGCCGTCGTGCAAGCGATCGATATTAATGACCAACTAGCAACATCAGGAAACTCTCAAAGTAGCATTAATGATCGTGAGCAAGTAATTACCGCCTTACAACTAATTAGAGAAGATTTAGTGCAAGCTCTGAAAACGGAGCGGGTTTTACGAGATAATAAAAAACTGCTTGCCAACAATCAAAATTTATTTATAAATAATTTAGCTAATCTGCAAGCTCTAGAAGTTAGTAGTCAGGCAGGCGAATACGGTCAACTGCTCAATCAATCTTTACAGATTGCTCTTGAGGTGCAAGCAGAAATCAGAAAATTGCAGAAAGAATAAGTATGGCGCATTTTAACTGTATATTGACTCGTTAGGGTTGTTCTTTGTCATTAGTCATTTGTATTTACAAAAGACAAAGGACAAATAACCAATGACCAATGACAGTCTTAACAAAAAATACCGCAAATCGCAGGTAAATGAGGTACAAATTTTCAGAACAAAGTTATATAAAAAAGACTTTCAACCCTGTTCCCTATTCCCTTTTCCCTACTGTATCTACAGTCCCCCGGTGACTTAAATGACCAACAAACCGAAGATAATCGTCCTGGATGATGACCCTACAGGTTCTCAAACAGTCCACAGCTGCTTGCTGCTGATGCAATGGGATGTGGATACTTTATGCACTGGGTTACGGGATGATTCACCAATTTTCTTTGTGCTGACTAATACCAGATCCCTACCCCCAGAGTCAGCCGCATCTGTAACTAGAGAAGTCTGTCAAAACCTCAAAATAGCCTTGAATACGACAGAAATTACAGATTTTCTGGTTGTCAGCCGTTCTGATTCGACATTACGGGGACATTATCCCATTGAAACCGATGCGATCGCTACTGAACTCGGCCCCTTTGATGCTCATTTTCTCGTCCCAGCATTTTTTGAGGGCGGACGCATCACCCGCGATAGTGTGCATTATTTGATTATTGATGGTACACCCACTCCAGTCCATGAAACTGAATTTGCTCGCGATTCGGTCTTTGGCTACCATCACAGTTACTTACCCAAATATGTAGAAGAAAAAACCCAAGGTAAAATTCCAGCACAGGCAGTAACAAGATTTCTCTTGGCTGATATTCAAGCCGGTAGTCTAGAACGCCTACTCAAACTCTCTAGTAATCAGTGCGCTGTTGTCGATGGTGAAACTCAAGCAGATCTCAACCGCTTTGCAGTAGACGTATTAGCCGCAGCAAGTCAAGGAAAACGCTTTCTATTTCGTAGCGCTGCCAGTATTTTAACCGCCTTGGTAGCTTTACCCCCCCAACCGATCGCAGCCGAGAATATGGCACAGTATGTCAAGCAAGGTAAACCAGGTGCCGTCATTGTTGGTTCGCACGTCAAAAAGACGACTCAGCAGTTAGCAGCACTGTTGCAAGTTGAGGGCACAGTCGGTATTGAGGTGAATGTTGAGCAG
This sequence comes from Desmonostoc vinosum, assembly GCF_059505385.1. NCBI lineage: Bacteria > Bacillati > Cyanobacteriota > Cyanophyceae > Nostocales > Nostocaceae > Desmonostoc > Desmonostoc vinosum. The sequence goes on along the minus strand of NZ_JCACKM010000034.1, from coordinate 6,375 downwards.
TTACTTGGTGATGATGTGAATCAATCTGCTACACTGCTAACCAATATCCAGGAAAGTATCCAAGTTGTACACGAGGCTGGTAAAACACCAGTAATTTTTACCAGTCGCCAAGAACTAACTTTCCAGGATGTAAAGACACGTTTGGAGTTTGGGACAAAGGTTTCAAGTTTATTAATGGATATTGTGCGCGGTTTACCATCTGGCATAGGATTTTTAATCACAAAAGGTGGCATCACCTCAAACGATGTCTTAAGTACTGGACTCGCCTTAACTTCTGCGCGTTTACTCGGTCAAATTTTAGCTGGGTGTTCAATGGTGCTGACACCACCAGATCATCCCCAGTTTCCTAACTTACCTGTAGTGCTGTTTCCGGGTAATGTCGGCGATGCTGATGCCTTGGGGACAATCTATTGTAGGTTAACTCAGCACTGACTACTGTCTTTTGGCTAGTGTTGCATGACTTATGATTCTGCTATGCCTGATTTAAAGTCAAATTCTGCACTACCTAATGCAGAATCAAATTCCACTACCGCTGAGGATCAGGTAAATTCTCATGTTTCTGATGGAGAATCAGATTCCATCTTCCCAGAAGCTGAGCTAAGATCTGTTCTTCGCTATTTAAAATCAAATGCTACCTTGGTTGAAGAAGAATCTGATTCTACTCCTGCTAATGAAGGTTTAATTTCTGCTAACTCAGATGCAGATTATATCCTGACTAATGCTAATGCTAATGAGTCACAATTAGCACAGCAAAAAAGCAATCAAAATATTCAAGTCCAATTTAAAACTGAAGAGGGGCGACTGTTATTAATTTTGCCAACAGAATCTCAAGTTCCGGCTTCGGAAGTTGGTTGGACTGAGATTTGGCAACAAATTAAGCAGCGTCTCAACGCTAGCGATCGCTTACGTAAAGCTAACACAGCAGTGCATCTGTTAGCACAAGACCGCTTACTAGATAGCAGACAACTGCAAGAACTGGCAGAAACCTTAAACAAAGTTCAATTCCATCTGACATCTGTAGCCACAAGCCGACGGCAAACCGCAATTGCCGCTGTGACATCTGGTTACTCTGTAGAACAACTACAACCAAAAATCAACTCTATCTCCAGAGAGATTCCCATACCTTTAGCAGATGCACTGTATCTCGAAATGACTGTACGTTCTGGAGTAGAAATTCGTCATCCTGGAACAGTAATTCTCTTGGGAGATTTAAATCCAGGTGGTATTGTAGTTGCAGATGGAGATATTCTAATTTGGGGTCGTCTACGTGGAATCGCTCATGCCGGTGCCGGCGGCAATCGTGAGTGTCTGATTATGGCCCTGCAAATGGAACCAACCCAATTGCGGATCGCAGATGCTGTAGCTAGGGCACCAGAGAAATCGCCAACGCGATTTTCTCCAGAAGTGGCACATATCACACCCAAAGGAATTCGCATCGCCAAGGCTACTGATTTTTCCAGAAATCAATTAACTAGAATCAATCAAGAGCCGTAAATTCTTAGTAAAATTTCTTGAACCTTAATCGCGCGCACTTCTATCATGACTCGCATTATCGTGATTACCTCCGGCAAAGGTGGAGTGGGTAAAACCACAGTTTCGGCAAATTTGGGCATGGCTATAGCCAAAATGGGGCGTCAAGTTGCTCTAGTTGATGCGGATTTTGGTCTAAGAAATTTGGACTTACTGCTAGGACTAGAAAACCGCATCGTTTATACAGCGGTAGAAGTCCTAGCTAGAGAGTGCCGCTTAGAACAAGCTTTAGTAAAAGATAAACGGCAAACCAATCTTGTACTCCTCCCAGCAGCACAAAACCGTTCTAAAGATGCTGTCACCCCCGAACAGATGAAATTATTGGTGAATGCACTGGCACAAAAGTACCAGTATGTGATTATCGACAGCCCCGCCGGAATTGAAAATGGATTTAAAAATGCGATCGCCCCGGCAAAAGAAGCCCTAATCGTCACCACACCAGAAATTTCTTCCGTTCGGGATGCTGACCGCGTAGTTGGGTTGCTAGAAGCACAAGGCGTTAAGCGTGTTCACTTAATAATTAACCGTATCAGAGCTACAATGGTACGTGCTAATGATATGATGTCAGTGCAAGATGTTCAGGAACTTCTCGCCATCCCCCTAATTGGGGTGATCCCTGACGATGAACGCGTAATCGTCTCTACCAATCGCGGCGAACCTCTGGTGTTAGGGGATACTCCCTCTTTAGCTGCCATAGCCTTTGAGAACATTGCTCGTAGATTGGAAGGAGAATCTGTCGAGTTTCTAGATCTCGACTCATCCCATGACAGCATCTTCGCCCGTCTGCGAAGGTTATTGTGGACAAAGATTGTTTAACTCATTTTCCAGTCTCCGCCCCAGACTTAATTTGCAATGATTGAACTTCTAGAACGACTTTTTCGCAGTCCTGACACCAGTCGCACTCAGGTAAAGCGTCGCCTACAATTGGTGATTGCTCATGATCGTGCCGACATCACCCCGCAAACGTTAGAAAAAATGCGCCAAGAAATCCTAGATGTAGTCTGTCGCTATGTAGAAATTGAGACAGACGGTTTGGAGTTCTCGCTAGAAAGCAACCAACGTACAACAGCCCTAATTGCTAATTTACCCATCCGCCGAGTCAAAGATGAAACCTCTGAATAGGAAAGCATTGATCATCTCAAGAGGTTTAATTCTAGTATTTACTTTATTTTTGATGGTTATATAAGTAGTGATAAATCCTTTGGTAGAGACGCGTCATGACTCGTCTCTACAATGGTTTACTTCGGGGTTTTTGGCCCTAGCAATTTAAGATTTTTTGTCATATTACTTGACGACAACTACTACAACAGGGAAAATCACCAAGAGCATACTGCTGACTCTACTTGGAAAATCCTCCATGGATCTCCCAATTTAAGAAGATTGGCGTGAGACTTTAAAGCCCTAAAGTGTAGTTTTCCTGCGTTGCCAACAGCAACTGCTCTACTTAGTTAAAGCTTAACCAAGCACTGCTTCACCGCAATTGCTGCACAATTCTACTCGCCTTTAAACTTTAATACCTTTTTTGTAAAAAAACATTATTCAATCAATAATCTGATGCAGACTGCAAATACCTTGCACTTAAAAGGAATAACACTGCTTATCCTTGTTAATTTAATTAGTGCGACAACTTTCCCATTGACTAAAGACATTGTTAGTAGCGTTTCACCAAGCGTGTTAATCGGCACACGCTTTATGATAGCGTCAGTTTTTTTTGCAATCCACTTACGTAATCTAAATTTACTTTTGCTCCGTGATGGTGTAATACTGGGACTTTTGTTATTTTTCTACTTAGCGATCGAAACGATCGCACTTGGAACAATACCAGCAAACCGAGCAGTATTCATTGTCAGCCTCAGCGCCCTCATTGTACCTCTGCTGGGATGGCTGATTGGTCAGCGTGTAATGCTGAGAACTCTCCTAGCAGCTGTAATTGCTGTAATTGGCATTGGTGCGATGTTTTGGGAAGAGGGGGAGTTAGGAATTGGCGATGTGTTGATGTTTTGTGATGCAGTTATTTATGCAGTCTATACATTGTATATAGAGCGAGTCGCTTTACGTCATCCCACCTTACCACTCACTGGTATTCAATTACTGTTTACTGGGGGGCTAGGCGCATTCTGGAGTCACTCGCAAATATTGAACCAGTTTGAGGCAATAGAACAGCACTGGAGAGGAATTGTATACCTAACGCTGATTGCGACTGCTGCTGTAACTTGGCTTCAGATCCAAGCACAACGATGGGTTTCAGCCTGCGACGCTGCTTTAATTTACACCATAGAGCCATTATTCGCAGCTATATTCTCATATTGGCTGCTTGGCGAACAATTGGGAATACGTGGTCTAGCTGGCGCTATTCTTGTTTTAACAGCACTAATTTTGAGTCAAGCTTCTCAAGAAAGCGAGCCAGATTCCAAATTACAGAGTAGTTAAGAAAAAAATTTCCCGTTGTCAGCGTTAGTAACAACGGGAATACATGCTATTTTTGGCGTTGCATAATTGCGGGATGATTTGGGAATTTACATCAACAATCATCCCTCTCAATCATTCCATGACTCAGCCATATCCTATTTCTTGTATGCTATCGATAGGCAACTTGTGGCCCTGACCAAACTTCTGTAAGTTCTCTACCAAAAGTAATCGGCTGATCAGCATCTGTAGTTGTATTTACAGTCTCACCGTTGTTAGAAACTTTTACGAGAGGCCAGTTTTCCTCACCCATTTCTCCAGCACGGAAAAGTACATGATCTGGTTGACTTTTACTCCAACCTAACAATACTGCAATCTTCTCATGGTCATTTTCTACCTGAGCAGGAGCGACAGTGTTAGCGCGATTTTGTTGCCGATCCCAGATGACAGCATGATCTGTAGCATCCCCAGTGTTAAATATACCTTCAAACTTGCGTGCTAAAAAGCGATCGCCTTTTTCTGACCAACTTACAGGAACTAACACCCCAATTGTACCCTTGGCATCAGTTGGTTCCGACGACACCACCTTTGTCTCTAAAAGCGGATCTTTATCACCAGCAGTTGAAGCCATCACCCACAACTTCTTGGTTTGTAAATCTTGAACAAACAGAACGCTGGTGACGCGGCTATTATACATTTCTGGTTTTACTTCTAGCTGCACTCGACTATAAACAGCATATTTGCCATCTGGAGAAACCACAGGAATGCTGCGGTAGTAGCGCACTCCAGAACCACCTTGAGAACCAATAGCCTCTTGAGTAGCTGTAATCCACTTCCAAGGAATCGGATGAGGACTTCCTATCGGATCTGTTTGTTCTGCTTGGGCTTCTTCGTCAAGCTGTTCAACAGGTATTTCTGTGGTCGTGCTTGGTTGTGATATTCTTACATTTGGTGCAACTTGAGCAGTCGCTAATAATTTCGCCACCACAGCTTTTCTTACCTGGATATTTTCTCCTCTTTTCAAAGACTGGACTCTGGCAGCTTTTAATTTTTGTACTAATTTAAATTGACTAATAGGTACATCTACTACTGGTGCCAATTCAACACCATTCAATTGGTCGCTAACAGACACATTACTATTTGATAGAGAATTATTTTCTACTAAAGACTTAATTTTATCTGCTTGTAACACCTGTGGTTCTTCAACAACAGGCATTTTCTTCAGATTAGAGTCAAGTTGTGCTGTTAAGGAGTTGACTTGCTCTGCTTTAGTCATTTCGGTTGTTTTCGGTTCCCCAACCGCAACAACTTCTTGGGAAACAGAATTAGATTCTTCCGCTGTAGAAGTTGTTTTTGCTACTTTAGTTTTTGCTGTACTTGAATAACTCGATGCCCCAAATAAGGGTGCAATTAGTATCATAACGACAGCGTAAGTAAAAAGTGGTCGCGCGCGGAACCAGCCTGACAGCAAAAGGGGTTTAAGCATGTGTAGACTCTCTAGAGGGGGGTTGCTGTGGAGGAGCAATATTTATGTAGCAAGGAGATAGGCTATGATTATATGTATAACAAGAAACTAAAGCTTTTACGAGATAGTTTGTGCCAGATTTGCTGATTTGTACAAAAGTTAAGTAACATTATTGACGTTTTCCTTTATAAAGTACTGAATATTTTTTTACAGAAATATGGCAGTATGGTAATTATGCTGATAACTCAGTAATTACTACATACTGTTGAGCGCTACTTACCACAGATCCAATTGCACAAAAAATCAGGACTGGTAAGGCGATATTTAAAATGTTGTCACTGGCAACCGAAGTCAGAAAGTTTGGCTGTTATAAACTTTGTTAGCAATAGCTAAACTCTGGCAAGCGAGTTTTTTAAACACTGCTATGACAGCACAGACCCTAATAACGGTAAATGTGAGGCGTTATGTGAGCTTGGATAAGCTGACATCCAATATATGATACTCAAAAGATGCCGTCTTCATCCACCCAAATTCATAAATTGCAATCGAAGCTATAGATTATAGTTAAGACGCAATACTATTTTAGAGACACAACTGCATTTCATGCCAAATTGAGGGAAGATTAGCCAAAAAAATTTATTAGATAGATGCGATCGCGGCTAAGTGTAATACGTAGGCTCTTAATTTGAATTAACTAGATGCAGCTCAATACTACTTGGTATGCTTGCCAATTCAATATAAGTCTATCAAAGAACGTATACTTTCACCAGTATTAGCGCGCTTGATGATCAATTTAATAAAGCACAAGGCAGTCCCCACATCCAGTTATTGCACTTTATTCGCTGTCACCAATAACCCGTTCCCACTCTAAGACTACCTAACTAGACCATAAATATGCTGAATTGTATTCTGGATTTGTGGCGTTGCTGAATCATAGGATGAAATATGATGGATTGAAATCTCAAACTCTTTAT
>NZ_JCACKM010000033.1:0-53379 GCF_059505385.1 Desmonostoc vinosum | reverse complement strand
CGCTTTGGCGCTGTTGTAAGGTTGCGGTCATGGTTTTATGATTGCTTTTCGTTTACGTATGTATGTGTTAGGCGTTTGTGCCTATGAAAATAATTTACATTGCTTTACAAAATTTAATCAAGTACTTTAAGTTTTGTAAAACTGATTGCCAATATTAGCTTTACTTATCTAAAGGTTAGACATATATTGCTGAGGTAGTGGCGTGTCTAGCCTTAAATGTTATAAAAAAATTGTAGGTTGGGTTGAGGAACGAAACCCAACCTACGTCATTAAATCTAATGCACTAAATTAGCTGAAACAGTCCACTGCTAGCGCGACCAGGCTAAAATAATGTAATAAGTTTTCTTGTGGGGTGGGCCGAAAAGCCATTGGTGTCAACTTAACGCGAAACCGCACGTCCGTCAGGGATTATAAATCCCTGTCTCATAGCTAAAGTCCTCTGAAGAGGACTAAATAGCGCGAACATTTTCAGTCTACTGAAGTAGACTTGAGCAATTATTGACACTCCCCGTCCTGAAGTTCGGGGATTCTTGGATCGCGCTTAGTCCATCGACTTTACCCTCACCAAGCTTCACCTCGACGTGCCCCGCCGATGAGTAGAGAAAATTCCGTGCGCTCCCTAGGAGCCAAAACTTTCTCAGGATTTGCCGCCCGTTGCGAGACAGGTTCCTCCACCGAAGTGCGAGCCTCTGCCTGTGTTGCGGATTCCTCTAGTCTATCAAAAAGCCGGGAAACGAAGCACGGGGCTTGTACCTATCTTTTCGGTCAGGGAATTATATTCCCTGGCTGGCGAACAACACCCAATGAGTATGCTATTTTTGGCTTAAGTTGACATTAATGGCATCTTGCCCACCACGGACGGGCGAGACGCCCATCCCACAAGAGTTATTTTTAATGCAACATTTAAGGCTAGACACGTCACTACTGGACTGACACAGCTAAAATGATGCAATAAATTTTCTGGTAGGACAGGATGGAAAAACCCCCACAGACGGGCAAGATGCCCATACCACAAGAGTTTTTCTAATACACTATTTTAGTTATGTTACGCCACTACTAGCGTGTCAAGGCTAAAATTTCATACAAGGTAGGTTGAAACCACGGAGGATTGTGGGCAACCTAGTTTTCCCTGTTAAAAAACTTTTCTACGCAACGAACAAATATTTCTACGCCCATGATTAAAGCAGTTTCATCAAAATCAAACCGGGGATGATGATGAGGATAGGCTAAGTCTTTGTCTGGATTAGCAGAACCTAAGAAGAAATAGCAACCAGGTACTTCTTGGAGGAAAAATGACATGTCTTCGGCAGCCATAGTTTGGCATTCTGGGACGACACTCATAGGGGTTTCTACTACTTGTTCTGCTACCGATCGCACTAATTCTGTAATCTCTGCATTGTTGATTACTGGAGGGTAAAGTCCCCAGTATTTTAAGTCATAATTCGCGCCGTGACTCTGGCAAATTCCAGCAATAATCTGCTCTACTCGTTGTGCAAAAAATCCCTGATAAGTGGGGTTAAAATACCTGACTGTCCCACTCATTTTAGCTGTATCAGCAATTACGTTATGTTTGGTTCCTGCGTGTAGTTCACCTACCGTAACCACCGCCGAATCAATGGGATTAACATTGCGAGCGACAATTGTTTGTAAAGCGTTGACAATTTGAGCCGCAACTACTACAGAATCAATGGTTTGATGAGGCATAGCCCCATGTCCACCTTTGCCAAAAAGCGTGCAATTGAAGGACTCTACAGCCGCCATTAATGCCCCACTCCGAACGCCCACCGTTCCTAAAGGCAGATTATTCCATAAGTGCAATCCGATAATTGCGTCAACATCAGGGTTTTTCAATACCCCAGCATCAATCATCGGTTTTGCGCCCCCTGGTGATTCTTCCGCCGGCTGAAAGATAATTTTGACGGTTCCAGAAAAGTCTTGGCGATGCTGCTGAAGATAGTAAGCTGTACCTAGAGCGATCGCTGTATGTCCGTCATGTCCACAAGCGTGCATCACTCCTTGATGCTGAGATTTGTAGGGCACTTCGTTGAGTTCTTGAATTGGCAAAGCATCCATATCGGCTCGAATCGCCAATACTTTGGCAGTGGGGAGTTGTTCGCCTTTGATGGTGGCAACGATGCCAGTTTGAGCAATGCCAGTTTGATGCTCTATTCCCCATTCTTGTAAATTATACCGAACAAACTCAGCTGTCAGTTTTTCTTGAAAACCCAACTCTGGTTGTTGATGCAATCGACGCCGCCACTCGGTTAATTGTGGTTGCAATGAGCGGATTGCCAGCCGGATACGAGAGAGGTCAACAGAAGCAGGGTTTGGGAATGTGGAAACCATGTGAAGACAAGCTAGTTTAAACAAAGCTAACTTAGATTATCTTCTCAGTTTAATTGCTCAGAAAGTGTTGAGTGTTTCCAAATCTAAATCTGATGCCACTTTGGCAAGTTTTTCTAAATCAGCAGGGTGATCTAAATAAGGTATGCAGCCTAAAACAGGCGTATTAGTTAGTGATTGAATTAAATCTGGTGGTGTCCAGTCTGCTATTTCTGCATCCGAACGGGGCTGCACGCAGTTGATTACAATGCCTTTGAGATCCACGTGTGATTGTCTAGCTAATGCTACATTCGCAACTGCTTGGGCGATCACACCTAATCTTACTGGTACTACTAATATAGTTGGTAAACGCCATTCTCCTGCCAAATCAGCTACTGTCAATTCCTCTGTGACTGGAGAACCTAACCCTCCCAAGGCTTCTATAAGGACGAAATCGCGACGCTTTTGCAGATTTGACAAAGCTTGCCAGACAACCGCTAAATCCACAGAACGATTTTCCCTTGCTGCTGCAATGGGAGGAGCCAGAGGTGCTTGAAAATATAAAGGTGTGATTTCTTGTGCAGATTGTTCTAGTGTAAACAGCTTTTGATACCACTCGCGATCGCCTACTCCCGACTGAATCGGTTTCATGATTCCTAAAGATTGCTGTGGATGATATTTCTGCCAATAGGCTGCCAAAGCTGTAGTTAAAACAGTTTTGCCAGCTTCTGTATCAGTTCCAGTAATGAGTAAGGTGTTTGAGGGCATGGGAATTGAGAATTGAGAATGGGGAATTTTGTTAACGCAATGGTAGCGAGTCCGCGTTTGCTTTTAGCGTCTCGTAGAGAGCGTCATTTTGAATTGTTTAACTACGAATTACGAATTAACGTTTAATGTGAATTAAGTTGGGAAAAATTGGTCTTGCTGATGTCATAAATCTTTGCCCTCACCCTAAATCCCTCTCCCAGTTTGGGAGAGGGACTTTGAAATTGCTCCTCTTCTCCCACACTTGGGAGAAGAGGTTGGGAGATGAGGGCTATTGTTGCATTCATCAACGGTATTCTAATTCACATCAGACGTAACTACGAATTACGAATCACGTTAGCGCAGCGGTAGCGAGTCCTCGATAGCGTCAGCGTAAAGCCTGCGGCATAGCTTCGCTTAGAGCGACACAGGAGCGTCGCGTCATTACGAATTATTTAATTCGTGCTGCTTGTGGGGAAAGTTTCAAACCTTTGCTTTTTCCCTGTTCGGTATCATTTGAGGGTTTACAAATTCAATGCTGCTAGTAGTTCTAAAACGACTCCGTTAGTCCAGCCGAAGCCGATTTCGTTGGAACTATAGCCGAAGCAGATTTCATCGGAGACTTTAGCAGAACAACGCTCAACATCATATTTCTCAACTATGGTACCGTGACGCTCGAATTCTTTAATTACCATAGCCAAAAAATTGTGAGCGATCGCATCACCTTCTTGCTGATAACCATAACGATGCAGTCCCTCGACAGCAATCAATGTTAAGGGTGCCCAACCAAAGGGTGCGTCCCATTGATTACCTGTAACACGAGTGCTGGTGAAAATTCCTCCCGGCGCTTCAAACACATAGATGTTTTCGGCAACGCGTTTGGCTTGTTCTGGTGAAGCCATGCCCATCCACAGGGGATAAAATGTGGTGGCAAATTCGTAGCGGCGGCGCTCTCCATTTTGCAGGTGATAATCTAGGTAAAGTCCCTGTTTTTCATCCCACAGGTACTTATTAATTTGATTGCGGCGATTCTCTGCCCGTTCGCGCCATTGTTGCACCAAGTCTTCGTTGCCAAAAATCTCGTTAATTTGCGCTAAGTCTTGCTCCATTTGATACAGTAAACTGTTGAGGCACACGGGAGCGTAGTGCAAGATATCAATACTGAAAGGGCCAAATCGGTTGGTGATATCAAAGCCAGACTCACGCATGGAGCGATCGCCTTTGTAAAATAAATTGGTCAGTTCGTCATTTTCCCGGTCATAGTAAAGACTCACATCGTAATCTTCTACCTCAAAGGTGCGGTAATATTCCTTAACACGCTCATAGTGACTTCGCCCTTCCTCATCTCGCTCAGAGAACAAAACTTCCGGTGCGGGGCCGTCCCCAAAGGCATAAAATCGGGATAAGCCCGTCGCTGGATTAAGGTGAGGCGGTACCACCCAGTAATAGTAAAATCGCTCTAGCAAAGGCACAGTTGACTTCAACCATTCTTCATCTTGGGTATGTTGAAACAGCGTCATCACCATCATACTGAGGACGGGGGGCTGCGATCGCGACAACATGTAAGTCCGGTTGGAATTTAGGATAGTACCGTAATGCTGCACCTGATATAGCAGTTGTTCAACCTGGCTTTTCGCTAAATCCAATTCTCCATCTCGCAACAATCCCAGCAAGATAAAGTAACTATCCCAGCCATACATTTCATTAAAGCGCCCACCAGGCACAACATAAGGCCCAGGCAAATACAGCAACCCATGGCCTCGAATCGCCTCAACTTCTGCTGGTAAAGTGCGAATCGCAATCTGTTCCATATCCTTAGCAGACAATGAGCGCTCCAACACAGACTGAACATTGGGACAATCTTCTTGGGGCGAAATATAGACAATCCAAGGAGTACCGGGCTTGTGTTCTAACTTGTCATCTTTGGCTGATTGTAATAAATGTTCGTGCGATCGCGTTAACGTTTTCCACGTTTTTTTAATATGTGCCCGCACGGCATTGATTTGCTTAGTAGCAAAAGTTGATTGAGTGTTCATCATATGTTTTGGGAATGGGGGGACTGGGGATTGGGGACTGGGACTGGGGACTGGGGATTGGGGACTGGGGAATTAAGAGGACGCGGGGAGTATAAATGAAAGTTTCTCCGCGTCACCGCGTCTTCCCTCTACTCCCATTGGTATCAAGTTAACGTAGAACCAATGTCCCGCAAGGAATTGAAGTTCCTTGCTGATAGCAAAAGTCATTCTTAGATGACTGAATATCCCCCAAGATTTTGAGTCTACTTCAGTAGACTTGAGCTATTAGCCAAGAAATAAATTTCTTGGCGGGTGAGGAAGCCAACACCGAAGCTATTTCTAGCTTAAGTTGACACCAATGCCCTACTCCCCACTCCCCACTCCCCACTCCCTCAATTACTGACTAACAACGCAACTGGAAAATCAGCCAGGGCGGCACCAATAGATAATGTTCCTTTTGCCTCTAGGGGTTGCTGAGTCAGGACGTTTTTCCAAGTGGAATTACTGTTTGGTAATTCTAGCTGTGTGTCTTGCCATACCGATTCACCTAAAGGGTCTTTTCCTGGTTTGATCAGGCGAGTGAAAAAGCGAGGGGCGATCGCGATCGCTGTTTGATTGCCCAAGCGACGGGCAAAGGCAATAACTTGATTAGCGTGGGTTCCTTGAATTTCTAATGGGAGATAGTCGCCATCTTGAAATAACTGACGATAATCTGTTCTGGCTTTGAGTACTTGCGCTGTTAAGAACAGTTTGATTCTGCCGTCGGTCTTGTGGCTGAGCAAATCTTGTATTAAGCCGAGAATATCTGCCTGAATTTGCTCTTTGATGGCGCTTAAATAAGTACGTCGCTGCTCAAAATCTACAGGACGGCGGTTGTCTGGGTCAACTAAGCTCAACTCCCAAAGTTCTGTTCCTTGGTAGAAGTCGGGTACGCCAGTTGCAGTGGCTTTCAAGAAAGTTTGCGAGAGGGAGTTGAACATTCCATAGTATGCAACCTGCTGCTGTAGGGGATAAAAAGCTTCGAGAAATTGCCCCGAAACCGCAGGATCTAGCACTTTTTCTACAAAGGAGGTGCAAGCTTGTTCGTATTCGCTGTCTGGCCGCAACCATGCAGTATGAACTTTCGCTTCCCGGATGGCTTTAATCATGTATTCCTTGACACGTTCAACGAAAGATGCATGTTCGTCTTCGGTAAAGGGAAAAGCCCCTACTAGTGTTTGATAAAGGAAATATTCATCGTTGCGATCAGGCATGGCAAAGCCGTGGCGATGGCTGCGATGTCCTTGATTAAAGTGACTCCAAATATTTACCTGTTCTTCCCACTCTTCGGGAATTTCTGACAGCACATTTAACCTGGCTCGCACATCTTCACCGCGCTTGGTGTCGTGGGTGGCTGTGGCGTTCATTGTATGGGGCCAGTTGGCTTGGTGCTGCTGGTTAAAGCGATGGAACTCAGCTACAGAAACACCAAAATGACTGGGATTTCCGCCCACTTCATTCAGTGATAGCAAGCGGTTGTAAACATATAATGTAGTGTCTTCTACGCCTTTGGCCATTAGGGGGCCGCTATATTGCTGCATTCGCAAAACAAAGTAGATCCATTGGTCGCGTTCTGTTTGATTGAGAGAGTTATCAAACTCTAATAACATCACCTTTTCGATAAAGTCCAGCTCGTGCTGCAAGAGGGGTGTTTGTTCCTTAGCGGCGCTAATTACTTCCCCAATAAAAACGCGATCGCCATCTTGAATGCCATCAGGGGTGATGTAGGTACGGTAAATCGGGAACAGCGTCAAAACTTCGGCGATCGCTCGTTTGAGTCCATTCAGTGTAAAGTCGTTGCCATAGCGATATTTGCTGGAAATATTCTTTAATAAACTAGCTAAATTATCCAGATCTCCTACTAAATTCTTATCTAAAATTAGTTGTTTTTTCTCTTTAACTAAGGATGAATAATTTACTTTTGCACCCAAGAAAGCATGGTAAATTTTATCGAACCAAGATTCAGTTTCCGATTGGCAAAATACACCATTTACATAGTTTAAAAAGTCGTATCCTGATGTGCCTTGAATTTTCCAGTTATTAGGCAAATCTTCAGTAAGTTCTAAAATCTTTTCTACAGTGATGTAAACATCACCCATCTTTTCTTGCAACCGTTCTAGATACTGGGTTGGGTGATAAAGCCCATCAATATGGTCAATGCGTAAGCCAGTAAATTTACCTGACTCAACCAATTTTTGAATCAAACTATGGGTGTTGTTAAATACGCGCAAATCTTCAACTTTGACGGAAATTAGTTCGTTGACAGTGAAGAAACGACGGTAATTCATTTCTTCCGCTCCTACTTTCCAGAAGGCAAGACGGTAAAATTGATCGTTCAGTAAATCATCTAGCAAGTTAAAACTTTCTGAATTTCCCGCCTCTCCATTAAAAGTTTTGAGGTTTTCGTCAATAAATTCGTGAATAGCATCGTTTGTAGTGTAGAGTTCCCAAACTAAACCTTTGATAAACGCGATTTGGTCTTGTCGCTGTTTTCCTGCTACTTCTGAAGGTACATTTTTGAGAATGTAAAGAACCCCTAATAACTTAATAAAATCAGGATGATTGCGTCCTAATGTCCGCGTGAGTTTGCCTAAATTGTAGGTGAGAAATTTGGTGTAAGACTCTAACCGCAGTGGTACTTTTAAGCTGTAATAGTTGACAGTTAAACCACTTTGTTCATATTGCAGTTGAATATCTCCGTTTTCTAAGCAGACACCATAAAAGTCTCCCAGCAAAGGAGCTAAAATTCGTTCTTCGCGATCGCCAAAAGGTGAATTCCAACAAATATCAAAGTAATCAGTGTAGCTAGAATCTGGGCCATGTTCCAAAATATCCATCAAATAGGGGTTTTCGCTACTGTATGCCATATGGTTAGGTACAATATCTTGTAGCCACCCCAAACCAAGGGATTGTAATTTGCTGACTAATGCCTCAAAAGACTCGGTAGTTCCTAATTGGGGATTGAGTTGTGCTGCATCTACTACATCATAACCATGAGTACTGCCAGTTCTAGCTTTAAAAATTGGCGAAGCATAAAAATCAGAAATACCCAAATCTGCTAAATAAGAAGCGATCGCTTGAGCGTTTTCAAAGCCAAATTCGGGTGTGAATTGAATTCGATAAGTTGCTGAAGGAATACGCATGGTTTTGTTTTTTGGGGAATAGGGACTGGGGAATAGTTCGTAGGTTGGGTTGAGGAACGAAACCCGACATTAACATTGCTTTGTTGGGTTGCGCTTCGCTTAACCCAACCTACTTTTCTGAATTACTGGAATAATAACTCTGTATTTGTAACCATAATTACGAATTACGCGCTTCGTAGCGGTAGGTTAGCGCAGCGTAAAGCCTAAGGCATAGCTTCGCTTAGAGCAAGGTAAGAGCGTCATTACGAATTAGTTTCATACAAAACTATCGAGGTAGATTGCAATGTCAATTCTTGCCCCACAGATAAATCCTCTGGTGCTTGAGAACCAGATCCCAACCATGAGGTATCTGCTGAGTCTAGGAGTTTGCGACTATTACCTGGAATTGGCAAAGTTACACTGACAGCAGATGAATTAAAATTCATCGCCAAAACTAACTCACTTGTCTCGCACCAACGCCGCACCATAACTAATTTTTTATCTTCATCGCTAGCCGCTTCTATAAAGTTACGGTCTTGTTTTAAAAGTGCTGGGTGCGTCTTCCGCAAATTAATTAACTGGCGATACCATTCCCACAGTATCTTGTGCTGACCTTCGTGGCGTAATTGCCAGTTGAGTTTAGAACGCAAGAAGGTTTCCGCCGCTTCTGGATCTGGTGGATCTTGTGCGTAGTGGAATGCTTCAAACTCTTGTTTGCGTCCAGCGCGAACGGCTTGAATTAAATCGGGATCGGAGTGACTAACAAAGTAGATAAAGGGTGCAGTTTCGCCGTATTCTTCTCCCATGAACAGCAGTGGCAAATATGGCGACAACAGTACAGCGCCGGCTGCTAACTTTAATCCCTCAAATGATATCCGCTCCCAAAGCCGTTCTCCTTTCATTTGGTTGCCGATTTGGTCGTGATTTTGAATACACACGACAAACTGTGATAAAGAGCGATCGCGGCAAGATATGCCATGAAATCGTTTACGGTGGGGAGCATAGCGCCAATCGTAGACAAAAGTATCTGTGTAAGCTTTTGCTAAATCAGCACACTTGCCAAAATCTTGATAATATCCTTGGCGATCGCCTGTTAAGAGAGCGTGCAATGCATGGTGAAAGTCGTCATTCCATTGGGCATCGATGCCATAGCCACCCAATTCTGGTGGACGAATGATTTGCGGATTATTCAAGTCACTTTCGGCAACTAGATGGCGTTGCCATGTTTGCCGCTGTGAAAAATTATCAACAGCTTCCGCTAATTCCCACAAAAAATGCTTAGCTCCTAAATCATAAATTGCATGAATTGCATCCAACCGCAAAGCATCAATGTGGAATTCTTGCAACCAATACAGCGCATTTTGGATGAAATAATTTCGTACACCTTGGCTATGGGCGTCATCGAAGTTCAGCGCGTCGCCCCATGGTGTCTTGTAGGTTTTGGTAAAGTAGGGTGCGAATTGACCCATGTAATTCCCTTCAGGGCCAAAGTGATTGTAAACCACATCCAGCACTACAGCAATGCCGTTTTGATGGCAGGCATTTACTAGCTGCTTGAGATCAGCAGGGCTACCGTAGGAATTTTGCACAGCAAACGGGTAAACGCCGTCATAACCCCAGTTACGGTATGTCAAAGCTGCCTCAATATGAGTATCGCCCGGAAACTGGGCGATCGGCATGATTTCAATGGCATTAATCCCTAGTTCCTGCAATTCTGATAAGCGGGGAATGATAGCGCTAAAGGTTCCTTCGGGCGTGAATGTACCAACATGGAGTTCATAGAAAATCATCGATTCTAGTGAAATGCCATCCCAAGCTTGATCCGTCCATGTAAACTGATGATCAACAACTTGAGACGCACCGTGAACGCCATCGGGTTGATATTGCGACGCCGGATCGGCATGGGTGTCTTGGCCATTCAAAACATACTGATACATTGTGCCTGGATACACATCATTAACTTTTGCTTGCCAGTATCCCTCTGCCTGATGTTTGAGTGCAATTGCTTGTTTTTGTGGTGTCAAAATTTGCACCGCGATGCTTTCTAATGTTGGACACCAAACTGTAAACTCGCACTCTCCGTTACCCAAGTAGTGAGCGCCAATTTTCACGCAGTATTCTCCCTGTAGATCGTGTGTTATGTCGAATAGCAGTCTGTGAGGGACTGGGGATCAGGGATTGACATTGCGTAATGTAAATTCGGATCAAGAAAATTATTTCCCAGTTTCCAATCCCCAGTCTCCAATCCCCCTAATTACAAACACGCCAGATAAAATCATGGTCGTTCTACCAGATAATTGGCTAGCATCGCAAGGTGGATTTTGGGTTGGAATTTTATCTACTTAAGGCATAATTGGTATTTGAATCACAAACTCTGAACCCTCATTTGGGAGGGAATTCACTTCTTCAGAATTAAACATGGAACGTGTTATCTCTGCTTTAGGAATCATATTTTTTGTCACTATCTCTTACATTTTCTCTGTGAAACGTAATGCAGTGCGTTGGCGCACAGTAGCATGGGGATTGGGATTAGAATTTATACTTGCATTAGTAATACTTAAAACTCCTTGGGGTTTAAATGTGTTCAAATCTTTGGGAGATATTGTTAGTAATTTTTTAGCATTCTCTGATGTTGGTGCCAAATTTGTGTTTGGAGAAAATTTTAAAGATCATTTATTTGCTTTTCAGGTACTGCCGACAATTATCTTTTTCTCAGCTTTTATCAGCGTCTTATATTACTACGGCATTTTGCAGCGAGTAGTGAATGTATTGGCATGGGTGATGATCAAAACGATGAAAACATCAGGTTCGGAGTCTTTATCTTGTGCAGGTAACATTTTTTTAGGGCCTACAGAATCGGCACTGATGGTTAAGCCTTACGTAGCTAACATGACGCAATCAGAACTCCATGTAGTGATGACAGGAGGTTTTGCTACAATTGCCGGCGGAGTTTTAGGAGCATATCTTTCCTTTGGGATACCGGCAGAACACCTAATTGCAGCTTTTTTTATGACTGCACCTACATCGTTGGTGGTATCAAAATTACTATATCCAGAAACAGAAACATCACAAACAGCTGGTAAAGTCAAGATGGATTTAGAGACCGATTACGTTAATGTAATTGATGCCGCAACTACCGGAGCAATTGACGGCGTGAAGCTAGCAGTTAACGTTGGGGTAATGATTATTGCTTTTTTGGGTTTGCTGGCTGCTTTCAATGCCCTGCTGGGATGGTTGGGGGCGCGTGTTGGTTTGGCGCAGCTATCATTAGAGTGGATTTTATCGTTTGTGATGGCTCCCGTAGCCTTTTTGATGGGTGTGCCTTGGGCTGATTGTACACAAGTGGGGGCATTGTTGGGTAAGAAAACTATCCTCAATGAATTTATTGCTTTCTTAGATTTAAAAACATTAATTGAGAGTGGCAAAATATCGCAACGGGCAGTAATTATAGCCACTTATGCATTGTGTAATTTTGCAAATATTGGTTCAATTGGGATTACTATTGGTGGCATTGCCGGGATGGCACCACAACGCCAACATGATTTAGCTCGCATGGGTGTAAGGGCAATGATTGGTGGATTACTTGCCAGTTTTATCACCGCTTCTATTGCTGGGATGCTGATTTAAAAGGACTGGGAATGCTCCCGAGCAACTCAGCTTAAACTGCTAAAATTTGCTGTGTTGTGAGAGTCAAATTTGGAAAAATAAAAGAAACAATTCTATTGTTACCTGAAAATTCTGTTTGCTTATAGATGCCATCAATCAGCAATAAAACAATAACTTGATATTTTTTCAGATCTACAATCCAATATTCAGAAATACCTACGCTCTTATATTCTTGCTCCTTAATTTTATAGTCTGTTTTTTGAGAGCTAGGACTAACAATTTCTACAGCCAATAGTGGCGCATCTTTCAAAACAGCAGATTGAGTTTTATCAGCTTTAACTTTAGTCTACTGTGCTTGAGTAATAACACATAAATCTGGAGTGCGAGAGCGGTCTTTCCCCGTTTTAGGGTTAATGCCTACATACACCCCCACATCACGTTTGACTATCCAAGGTTGTCCTTGTTTGCTAATTTCTGCTTTAAAAGTATCAGACAAAAAATCAATTACATCTGAGTGTTCGCCTGTTGGTAATGGAACCATCACTAGTTCTCCATCAACCAATTCATAGCGATTATCAGTCCCGTCATCGTAGGTAAGATATTCCTCAAAACTCAATTGTGTTTGTGTATTCGTCATAAATTTTATGACTCTTGAATTTTCGTGCTAGAGAGCGCTAGTAAAGCTTTTGGTTTCAAAGTAAAGCTTGCTATGGACAGGCAAGACGCCATTGGTGTCAACTTAAGCTAGAAATAGCTTCGGTGTTGGCTTCCTCACCCGCCAAGAAATAAATTTCTTGGCTAATAGCTCAAGTCTACTGAAGTAGACTCAAAATCTTGGGGGATATTCAGTCATCTTTAGATGACTTTCGCTATTAGCAAGGAACTGAAGTTCCTTGCGGGACATCGGTTCTATGTTAAGTTGACACCAATGGCTTTTCGGCCCATCCCACAAGAGGAGAATTAATGCAGTATTTTAAGGCAGTTGCGCGACTACCTGAAAAGCTAAAAAGATAAAGTTTATACGATAAAACAGCAGCGATCGCTTCGATCTTGGTAAATTAGCAGAAGCAATCAAATCAAGGCTAGCTAGCTGCAATCACAATGGTATCTAGTTCTACTTCCTTCTCGGATATTCAAAACCATTGGGCACGCCCGTTCATCGAGGCCTTGGCGGGGCGTGGTATATTAAATGGATATCCCAATGGCACTTTCCGCCCGGATAACTCAGTCACTCGCGCTGAGTTTGCCGCTATTATAGGGGCTGTCTTTGCTCTACCTCCCAAGCGGCAATATGTTCCTTTTGTTGATGTCCCAGCTAATCACTGGGCAATAAATGCAATTAAAAAAACTTACGAAACAGGGTTTATCTCTGGATACCCCGATAAACGCTTCCGCCCCAATGATCGGATTTTTCGGGGCGATGTTTTAGTAGCTATAGTCAATGGTTTGGATTTAGCCGCTAAGATCCAGCCTGACTTGCTGAATGCATTACCACAAATTTATCAAGATGCAGCTGCGATCGCAAGTTATGCTAAAAATCAAGTAGCGATCGCTACTCGTGTCGGATTAGTCGCCAGTCACCCCAATATCAAATTACTCAACTCGACCATAGCCGCAACTCGTGCTGATGTATCGGTGATCATTTATCAAGCTTTAGTCTATCTGGGTAAAGCACCAAAGATTAACTCCGCCTATATAGTCGTCCCCCAAACACTCACAACACCAACACCGACGCCAACACCGACGCCAACACCGACGCCAACACCGACGCCAACACCCACACCTATACCTGCTGGTAGTATCAAAGTTAGCCATCGGCGTGAGTTCCGGGGGGCATGGGTAGCATCTGTTTGGAATAGTGACTGGCCCTCAAAAGCAGGACTCCCCGTTGCTCAACAAAAAGCCGAACTCACCGAGATTATTAATAAATTACAAGCGCTAAATTTCAACGCCTTAATCTTGCAAGTGCGGCCAGAGGGAGATGCTTTGTATGCTTCTCAATTAGAACCCTGGAGTGCTTGGATTACAGGAACTCAAGGGAAAGCACCAGAACCATCTTACGACCCATTAGAGTTTGCGATCGCAGAATGTCACAAGCGTAATATTGAGCTTCACGCTTGGTTCAACCCCTACCGCGCTAAAACCAGCACCAAAAGTTCGCCCAATGTCCGCCCCCACATAGCTGTAACTAACCCAGAAGTAGTTTACCAATGGGGTAGTCAGTTGTGGATGGATCCAGGTTTGAAAATTGTGCAAGATAGAGCCTACAACGTCATTCTTGATGTTGTGCGTCGTTATGATATAGATGCGGTTCACTTGGATGATTATTTTTATCCCTATCCCATCCAAGGTAAGTCTTTCCCCGATGAGAAAACCTACGCCGCTTACAAAGCATCTGGTGGTGGACTCAACTTAGGCGACTGGCGACGGGCAAATGTTAATCAAATGGTACTACGCCTATCTGAAGGAATTAGAGCCACAAAGCCCTACGTCAAATTTGGTATTAGTCCCTTTGGTATCTACCGCCCTGGACAACCAGCAGGGGTGACTGGCTTGGATGCCTACGAGGTGCTGTATGCTGATTCTAAGAAATGGTTAGAACAAGGTTGGGTGGATTATATCGCCCCTCAACTTTACTGGCGTACTGACCAAACAAAACAGAGTTACCAAGCATTGCTGAAATGGTGGACACAAGTCAATCCCAAGCAACGACACATCTATGCAGGGAACAATATCGGTCAATTGGACGGTAAAGCTTGGAAGAATGAAGAAATTGAAAAGCAGATTAAGATTAGTCGCAATCTGGCGGGAGATTTGTCACTAGGGAATATCTTTTTTAGTATGAGTGCGATCGCTGACAATCGCCAAGGCATTTATGACAATTTCAACAATTCATATTATCCTAAACCTGCACTGGTACCTACGATGTCCTGGCAAAATCCAATATCACTAGCCCCACCAAAAGAATTACAAGTCAAAAACAGTAAACTAAGTTGGCAGCCTGGTGACGATAAACCAGTTCGTTCTTGGACACTGTATCGCAAAAGTGGCGACACTTGGACACTCCAACGGGTTTTATCAGCTGGTACAACCTTTGCCACCGTCGAACCAGGAACCTATGCTGTGTGTGCAGTAGATAGGTTAGCCAATGAAAGCGGGGGTGTAGTAATTTCAGTCAGTTGAGCAATTTGCCATAGCTCACAAACTTGCTCAACTCCTAGAATCAGAATCATCACTATCAAATGGGTAACACTCAAATATTCCATTTTACTGAGGGATTTGATGCGTTTGGCGTTCCCTCAGCATCAAGGAATTACGCCATAAAAAAAGAGGGACTTTCCCTCTGTGTAGGTTATTTATTTGTAGAACAACTTCTTATTCATCAATAGCTGGTGGGATTTCTTCATCAAGTTCTATTGCTGATGGAATCTCTTCATCCACTTCGGTTGCTGGTGGGATATCTTCTTCAACCGCAGCTACTACAGTTTCAGTTGCTTCCGTTTCTTCAGTTACTTCAGTTACTTCAGTTGCTTCAGTTGCTTCAGTTACTTCAGTTACTTCAGTTGCTTCAGTTGCTTCAGGTACTGCGGGTGCTGCGGTAGCACCTTGCTGTTTAGCTAGTAGCTGTTCTCGATACTTAGCAGCCATTTCTTCTGCTTTGTCGTAAACCAAATCGCGGTTTTTAATCATGTCACCGGGTTCTGGTTCTAGCTGCTTGGTAGACAAGGAAATCCGACCCCTTTCTGCATCCAAGTCAATAATCATCACCTTCACTTCATCATTGACATTGAAAACGCTGTGAGGTGTATCAATATGCTCGTGGGAGATTTCGGAGATGTGCAATAGACCACTGACGCCGCCGATATCAATGAATGCACCGTAAGGTTTGATGCCACGAACTGTACCAATTACTACTTCGCCAACTTCCAAGCGGTTCATCTTGCGCTCAACTAGCGCTCGACGATGAGATAGAACTAGACGGTTACGTTCTTCGTCTACCTCTAGGAATTTTAAGGGCAGTTCTTCGCCTACTAATTCTTCTTTGGGCTTGCGGGTGCTGATGTGGGAACCGGGGATAAAACCACGTAACCCCTCGATTCTGACCAATGCCCCCCCACGATTGGTTGCAAACACGCCAGAGCGGACAGTTGCATCTTCTGCTTGCAACTGACGCACGCGTTCCCAAGCCCGCATGTATTCAATGCGACGAATGGAAAGGGTTAACTGACCATCTTCATTTTCATCGGTGAGGATGAAAAATTCTCGCGTTTCGTTTGATTGTAAGACTTCTTCCGGGCTGTCTACCCGGTTAATAGACATTTCTTGTATAGGTATATAAGCTGCTGTTTTAGCACCTATGTCAATCAGAGCGCCGCGCGGCTCTATACTGAAAACTGTTCCTGGTACAATATCTCCAGGGCTAAAATGATAGTCGTATTTGTCTAGTAGAGCAGCGAAATCTTCGTGAGTGAATCCAATTTCTGTAGCGGTTAAGTTCTGATTGACCATGCTGATTTGTTCCTGCTTTTAGTCTCCGTAAAGGTTGTGTGGCAAGTGCGATGTATATGCAAGCATTTTTTTGGCAGTCTACAACTACATCTCTTCTCATCCTAGCGTAGAAAAGCTAGCCATAACACATATTAAGTCCCAGAAAAGAGATCATATCACATCTAACAAGATTAGTCAGTGGTTAATGTTCCAAAAACAACTGACAATCAAATACCCGCTGCCACCATGCCTGATAGCAACGGGTACTAGGTTTACATTTCCTTAAAAATCTGGTGTCTGCAAACTATTTATCTTTTCTCTCAAAGCGGGGGGGTTCGCGAAATGCGATCGCAAAGAAAAGAACACCTAATGCCAGGGTCAAAATCAAGATGTATGCAACGCTTTCCATATTACTAGTTCCTTCCTATCCAGCCAGTAATAATAGTGTATCAAGCTAGGGGATTGGGTATTGGGTACTGAGTATATTCGCAGTCCCCAGTACCCAGTTTGTTAGAGAGCTTCCTTCCGGCGGGTTGATTTGTCACCCACTTTTTGGAATAGACCCCACTCAACTTGCTCTTCTAGATCCGCGTCAACACCAGCAAATACATCTCGGTAGATTGTCCGAGCGCCATGCCAGAGATGACCAAAGAAGAACAACAGAGCAAATACAGCATGTCCAAAGGTAAACCAACCTCTGGGGCTGGTACGGAATACACCATCAGAGTTCAAGGTTTCCCGGTCAAATTCAAAGATTTCGCCGCCTTGAGCCTTACGGGCATATTTCTTCACGTCAGCGGGATCTGTAAAGGTTTTGCCATTTAAATCGCCACCGTAGAAACTAACGGTAACGCCAGATTGCTCAAAACTATACTTAGATTCTGCGCGACGGAAGGGGATGTCAGCACGGACAATGCCGTCTGCATCGGTCAAAATGACTGGGAAAGTTTCAAAGAAGTTGGGGAGACGGCGCACGGTCAACTCCCGACCTTCGGAATCTTTGAATACGGCGTGACCTTGCCAAGACTGGGCAATACCATCGCCCTTGACCATTGGCCCTGTACGGAATAGACCACCTTTAGCGGGGCTATTACCGACATAATCGTAGAAAGCGAGTTTTTCGGGAATCTGTGACCAAGCTTCGGAGAGACTTGCACCTTGAGCAACGTCATTTTGGACGCGACGCTCAATTTCTTGACGGAAGTAGTTTTGATCCCATTGGTAGCGGGTAGGGCCAAACAGCTCAATGGGGGTAGCAGCGTTACCGTACCACATAGTACCAGCAACAACGAAAGCGGCAAAGAATACCGCTGCAATACTGCTAGAAAGTACGGTTTCAATGTTCCCCATCCGTAGTGCTTTGTAGAGCCGTTCGGGGGGTCGTACTGAGAGGTGGAATAAACCAGCAATAATACCAACAACACCGGCGGCAATGTGGTGAGCCACAATCCCACCAGGGTTATATGGGTTAAACCCACCTGGCCCCCATTCTGGCGCTACTGGCTGGATGCTGCCAGTGACACCGAAGGCATCAGAAACCCACATTCCTGGGCCAAATAATCCGGTGAGGTGAAAAGCACCGAAGCCAAAGCAAAGTAAACCAGATAAAAATAGGTGAATGCCAAACATTTTTGGCAAGTCTAGTGCAGGTTCGCCTGTGCGGGGATCTCTAAATAGTTCTAAATCCCAGTAAACCCAGTGCCATACAGCAGCTAGGAACAACAAACCAGAAAGAATAATGTGAGCCGCAGCAACACCTTCAAATGACCAGAAACCAGGGTCAGTTGCTGGGCCACCTGTAACGCTCCAACCGCCCCAAGATTGGGTGACGCCTAGACGTGACATGAAGGGTAGCACGAACATACCCTGACGCCACATAGGGTTAAGAACAGGATCGCTGGGGTCATAAATAGCTAGTTCGTATAGTGCCATCGAACCGGCCCAGCCTGCCACCAAGGCTGTGTGCATCAAGTGTACAGAAATCAATCGCCCTGGATCATTCAGAACGACTGTGTGTACTCGGTACCAGGGTAGTCCCATCGACTACGCTCCTCCTCGACGAGTTAGTTTACAAAGCAGTTTTCTTACTGAGGTTTTGAGGTGCGAAAACCCTGTCCTTGGGGGATTTATGGGTTAATAGTCGCTTAGGTTGGGCTAACCTTACTAAGCGGCTATCTCACCGCCACTCATAAAACTCTCTGTTGTTTTTTTATTGCCAGAGCCTGAGTCAGACCACAGCTTAGTCTTGTGAGTTAGACAGAGTGGTCAGTCTGGCGATGCTAATACACTTGGGGTACTGTAACCCGTAGGATAGCGATCGCCAAGCAAAAATGAGAATGTTTTAAAAAGTGTAACTATTGATGGAATTGTTTGCAAGCGTGTAAATTGATGCGATCGCGTAGCATGTCAGTGTTATTTCGCTACCAACCCCAGTCAGAGATTTGATTTGCGTATTGTTACGGTTAGTGGGGATGAGGGGGATGAGGGAGACGCGGGGACGCAGGGACGCGGGGACACGGAGAATAATCAATTCCCCATTCCCCAGTCCCCAGTCCCCAGTCCCCAGTCCCCAATCCCCAGTCCCCAGTCCCCAATCCCCAATCCCCAGTCCCCAATCCCCTACTGCACCACCAATTGAATATTTTGCAGTTGGCACTTAGTCTCAGCTTTACCAAGGCGTTCGATGACTTGTTCGGCACTCATCAAACGCTTGAGTACTACTTGACCGATGGTTTTACTGGCTACTACTGGTGTTGTTGGCTTCACTTCTACGGTGAGAATGGCTTCTTCCACTCGATAAAGCCATAGCAATTCATTTTGTTCTACTAAACAAATATTCATTCGCTGAATATCTGGTTGGCGTCGCCATGCAGTTATTTGCCAAAGTCCATCAGATGCCCATACTCTGGCAACTATCCATCCCTCAGATAGAAAGAAATACTTCACTGTTTTAGTCTCACTATTTAAACTTTCAATCTGTTGTTCACAATGATGTTATGAATACGAGATTTTAAGTGGAGTTATGCAGCTTATGCCTCAGCAGCAACATCCAATTCTTGATGCATAGCACTTGAGCTACGGTCAAAGCTTAACAAACCTGTTCCCTGATGACTATGAATTTACGATAAATTTAGTCTACATTTTGAATTTAATAAACAAAAACTTTTGCACACTTAACAAATGACAAATTTTGTTTTTTGTCAATGATTGTTTGTAACAAAAACAATGTGCTTTTTTTAATTTTAAATTTACGCAAAAAAGGCATTTAAACCATCAATTTTACGTATGAAAAAGTAAAATCTTGCTAACCACGATACCTAGCGTGAGTGTTAAGCGTCTTGGTTTTAATTTTTAATTCTCCCTGAGAGGGTTGACAAATATTAATTTAGTTATGTGAAGAATTGGGTGTATGAGCCATAGATATAGTACGATTACTGACCGAAGAAGGCTTTGTTAAGGAACTCCAACAAATAAATTATCTAACTTAACTCAATCAAAACGACTTTCTCTCTCCCTGCCCCCTGCTTCTTAATTTGACCACTAATTTCAAAAAATTTTAATGCTATGGCCTGGTTTTCCTTGTCCGTGAACCGATGGGGTCGAATCATACAATTGTTATCTTTATTCTGTTTATGTTTATTTTTAGTCGTTAGTTGCAGTTCTCAACAAAATATCACTACCCCAGCACCTACTTCTACAGGTAGTGGTCGCATTACTATAGGTACAACGCAGAAACCGCGTACGCTTGATCCAGCTGATGCTTATGAGTTAGCATCCTTGGGTCTGGTGTTTAATATGAGCGATCGCCTCTACACCTACGAACCAGGAAGCACGGAAATTAAGCCTCAACTCGCTACAGCATTACCTAAAGTCAGTTCAGATGGTTTAACTTATGCTATCCCCCTACGCCAGGGAGTAGTCTTTCATGACGGCGCACCCTTCAATGCAGAGGCTATGGCGTTTAGCATTAAGCGCTTTATTGAAAATAAGGGTAAACCCGCCTTTTTGCTATCGGAAGTGGAATCAGTGCAAGCTACAGGTGAGTATGAGTTGACTCTCAAGCTGAAAAAACCTTTTGCAGCTTTTCCCTCGCTACTAGCGTTTTCTGGGGTTTGTGCAGTTTCACCCAAGGCTTATGAAATTGGTGAGGGAAAATTTCAGCCGAATATTTTTGTGGGTACTGGCCCTTATAAATTAGCCAATTTTGGCCCGGCATCAGTACAATTTGATGTTTTTGAAAATTATTGGGGAAAAAAGCCAGTTAATAGCGGTATTAACGTGCAAATTCTCAGCAGTGGGGTGAATTTATATAATGCTTTCCGTAAAAAAGCAGTAGATGTGGCTTATCTTTCTATGGATCCTGATCAAATTCGCAGTTTGGTAGAAAAAGCCAAAAAAGGTGATTGGCAAGCAATCCCGAATCAGGGTAGTGTGATGACCTACATGGCGATCAATCGCAATCAAAAGCCTTTGGATAACCCAGCTGTGAGACAAGCGATCGCTGCAATGGTGAATCGTTCGGTAATTCAAGAGCGAGTCTTGTATAATCAATCTGAAGCAGCCTACAGTATGATACCAACGACTTTAGATGTTTCCCTGCCAACTTTTAAAAAGCAATATGGCGATAGCAATACAGAAAAAGCTAAACAACTACTGACATCAACCGGATTCTCAAAAACCAATCCAGCAAAGGTAGAAATTTGGTATCGTGCTAGCTCTGCTACTAGCAGTTTAACGGCTATAGTACTTAAAGCTTTAGCTAAGAAAACATTAGACGGGATTTTGCAATTTGATATCATTGCTGTCGATTCTTCGACATTTTATCGACAGATTCCTAATGGTTTATATCAAACAGTTTTGTTTGATTGGTATCCCGATTTTTTGGATGCAGATAATTACATCCAACCATTTTTAGCTTGTGACAAAGGCTCAATAAAAAAAGGATGTCAAGACGGTGGTAGTAAGTCTTTGGGGTCTTTTTATTATAGCGATCGCATGAACAAACTCATTGATCAACAACGTCAAGCACAAAACCCAGAAGCTCGTAGTAAACTATTTGCCGAAATCCAAGAAATAGTAGCAAATGAAGTACCTTATGTTCCCCTTTGGCAAAGCAAAGACTTTGTTTTTGCTCAAAAAGGTATGAACGACGTTCAACTAGATCCCACCCAAAATTTAGTATATAAAACGATTACAAAGTAGTCATTTGTCATTTATCTAGTTACCAATTCCTAATACTTCTACTTCTCCTGTCAAAGACGCTACGCGTAGCTTGCTTTACCTTTGGGGTACGCTTAGTACAAGTCCCCAATTACGAATTACGCGCTTCGCAGCGTAAAGCCTACGGCATAGCTTCGCTTAGAGCGAGTCCTCGAGCGTCATTACGAATTACGAATTACGAATTACCCATATATGTCTCGTTCAAAAGCCATAACATATTACATAACTAGTCGCCTGCTTTTAGCTCCACTCCAGTTGTTAACTATTGTCACAATCGTTTTTCTTATACTTAGAGCTACACCAGGAGATCCAGCGGATGCAATTCTTGGTGGACGTGCGCCAGAAAGTGCTAAGGAAGAATTACGTAAACAACTCGGTTTAAACCTTCCTATTTGGTTACAATACCTCAATTATTTAGGGAAGTTACTACAACTCGATATGGGAAGTTCTATTAGTAGTCGAGGCCAGAAAGTATGGGATATTATCTGGCAACACTTCCCAGCAACGGCAGAGTTGGCGGTATTTAGTATTGCAACTGCTTTGATTGTCGGTATTGCGGTAGGTACAATTTCCGCTTCTCGTCCTGGAACACCTCTTGATGTAGGCGGCAGGTTATTTGGCATTATCACTTACTCACTGCCGATGTTTTGGGCGGGAATGGTTTTGCAATTAATTTTTGCAGTTCAGCTGGAATGGTTGCCTTTAGGAACACGCTTTCCCGCAGTTCTGCCAACACCACAAAATTTGACTGGACTATACACAATAGATAGCTTGTTACACGGCAATCTCACACAATTTTTTACTGCTTTGTACTATCTGATTCTTCCGAGTTGCACACTGGGAATTTTGCTAAGTGGAATTTTTGAGCGAATTGTGCGAGTGAA
Source organism: Desmonostoc vinosum (assembly GCF_059505385.1). Taxonomy (NCBI): domain Bacteria; kingdom Bacillati; phylum Cyanobacteriota; class Cyanophyceae; order Nostocales; family Nostocaceae; genus Desmonostoc; species Desmonostoc vinosum. The sequence goes on along the minus strand of NZ_JCACKM010000033.1, from coordinate 30,939 downwards.
TTTAAAGCAAACCATGCAAGCAGATTATGTAGAAGCAGCCAGAGCAAGAGGCATCCCTGAACAAAAGATTTTATTTTCCCACGCTTTAAAAAATGCTTTAATCCCAGTAATTACAGTTTTAGGATTGACATTTGCTTCTCTTTTGGGCGGAGCAATTTTGACTGAGGTAACATTTTCCTGGCCAGGATTAGCAAATCGCTTATATCAAGCGATTACCGAGCGGGATTATCCAACTGTACAGGGAATTATGGTATTTTTTGGAGCGATCGTGGTAACGGCAAGTATCTTAATTGATATTTTAAATGCTTATGTAGATCCACGAATTCGCTATTAGAGAAAATAGGGAGTGGGGAGTGGGGAGTGGGGAGTGGGGAAGAAATATTTTCGACGAAACCCACACAAAGGGATTTGAAATACCTAATTTTTGGTTAGTCCACGGAGGTGGATTAAGTTTTGTGTAGTAGCGAATTCTATTCACCCAATACTTTTAAAACTTAAGGCAAATTTCTGTCCTCAGAAAATGGTTCTAGTGTTTGATTAACTGGAGGAATATTTTGTTCTTCGCTAGTTGTGGGCGTTGGTGTTGGTATTTCTGTAGGGGTTGGTATTTCTGTAGGGGTTGGTGTGAGTGTGGGCGTCAATGTGGGCACTAGTGTGGGTATCAGTGTTGAGGTTGGTGTAGGTGTTGGGTTAAAGGGAGTTTCTAAAGAAACATTAAGGCTATAGTTACTAGCAGCAATTCCCGGATTGAGGCGTAACTCGATGGTGTATTTACCAGTTGTAGGTAGTGTCCCCTCATAAGATATTACTTCTTGTGATTGACTATCAATTGGTTTTTGATTGGGAGCTAAGATTGATAGTAAAATATCGCTGACTGGATCAACAATGACAGTGACAATTTGCCCCTTTTCACCCGCAAAAGTGTACTGAATAGTTTGGTTGGACTTGATAGTGTCCTCAACTAAAGTGATGTTAGTTGGCCCTAAATTGAGGCGTCTACTGTACACAACAGGCTGATCGTTGGTAAATATGGGTGTAGTAGGCGTAGGTGTAGATGTAAATGTTGTGCCACCAGAAACAACTGGTGAAGGGAAAGTTTGTGGTACTGCTTTTTCTGATGTATTCGACTGACTGCGGATAGCACTCACCAAGGCCCAAGAACCAAACCCAGCTAAGATAACTACAGCACTGCCAATAGCAGCGATCGCTAATGGATTATCTAAAACCGAGCGTTCACGGTTAGATGGAATTACTGGATCAGGTTTATCAGACGCAATCGGTGATTGTACTGAATCGGCGTGACCCACAGCCATCGTTTGGAAATTGGACACATTGGGCGCTGGGATATCGGGTTGATCGAGAAATTGTAACGCTTGAGCTACATCAGCGGCACTTTGGTAGCGATCGCCTGGTGCATAATTTAACATGCGATTCAAAACCAAAGCAAATTGTGGATTAACTCTTACCCACCTCTGCCAATGCCAACCTAGCTGGTTTTCATCATAAAGATTAGCTGGTTCTCTACCAGTCAACAACACAATCGCTGTCACCGCTAAAGCATATAAATCGCTACAAGCAAGAGCTTGCCCAGTTTGCATTTGCTCACTAGGAGAGTAGCCTAATTTTCCCACAGTAGTGACTGACGACGCGCTATCTGGAGATTGCAATCGCGTAGCCAATTCTTTGACCACCCCAAAATCAATCAATACAGGCTTGCTGTCGCCATCTCGCAAAATAATATTTTCTGGCGAAATATCTCGGTGAATAATCCCCCGGCTGTGAATATGCTCTAAGACAGGCAGCAAAGAGCGAACTAACTGCAAAATTTCTATCTCTGTGAAGGTTTCTCCTACAGCTTGTCTCTCACTCAGCAAAGTCCGGTAAGTCTTACCTGCAATATAGTCTTGCACTAAAAACAACCGCTGGTCTTGCTCAAATCGTTCACGAAATTTAGGAACTTGTGGATGGTCTATTTGATACAAGATCGCGGCTTCTCGGTGAAAAAGCTCTTGCGCCTTTTGCCAAGCCTCAGCCTCCATTGCCGCTGAAATCAATTCTTTGAGGGCGCAAAGCTCGTTAAAGCGCCTCTGGTCTTCTGCAAGATAGGTTCTACCAAATCCCCCCTGTCCGAGAATTTGAATTATGCGGTAACGATTTTGTAAGACAGTGCCAATTGTGATGGGTGGTTGCATGATCAATTGATTGAGTATATTTGCAACTGCAAAGAAAGTTACTTAAAGGATGAAGTACTTAGAAGAAAAATCTATATACGTAGCAATGGTAAACTCCGCTACTAAAAACTTCCAATACCCCGCGTTATTAACTGCCACACGCTTGATACACAAAGCACAGGCTTTTAAACACTGTAGCAATTTTACCCAAGATGGGCTGAAAGCATAAAAATAAGAGCTTTGTGGGAAATGCAGATGCTCTTGGAGCTGATGACTGTAAATTAAAATCTAAAATCAAGTCTGCTAGTTTATTAATTTGCCGCTAGTATCATAGAATAATCAGCTGCACCTTAGACGCTTATTTATAAGTGTTTTACTCTTTGGGAATCAATTTCAATATCACTCAAGCTGTCAAGACTTTACTCTCAGTTAGGAATAAGGTAGTTAGAAGCAGGAATCTACCATACCAAATTTTTGTCAGATTGGGGTTGTTGATCTCAATCCTAAAAATTTAAACAATAGAGCTAGTAGACAGAATTGATGTCAGTTAAACTCATAATGGTTGGTTCGTCAGAAAGATTAGATCATTAGCGAATGATAGTTTTATGGAGAAATGTTTAAAGTTTGTATGAAAGCTTCAACAAAACTCACAGATGTTTTCTTAGTCTATTTTTCGGTTAAATCTGCTAAATCTCTGATGATAATATTGCCATGAATGCACATCGAGGATCTGCTGTGCTTAGTTCTACCGCTTTTAAAGTGCAGCCGACTACAACAGGACTGACTGAGAATCATCGCCTACGGCTGTTTTCTGGCTCTGCCAACATACAACTGTCTCAAGAAGTTGCTCGTTATTTGGGCATGGACTTGGGGCCAATGATCCGTAAAAGATTTGCGGATGGAGAACTTTACGTTCAAATTCAAGAATCGATTCGGGGTTGCGATGTATATCTGATCCAGCCATGCTGTCAACCTGTTAACGATCATTTGATGGAATTATTGATTATGATCGACGCCTGTCGTCGAGCTTCCGCGCGACAGGTAACAGCAGTAATTCCATACTATGGCTATGCTCGTGCCGATCGCAAAACCGCAGGACGAGAGTCAATCACTGCCAAGTTGGTTGCTAACCTCATAACTCAAGCAGGTGCGGCTCGTGTTCTGGCTATGGATTTGCACGCAGCCCAGATTCAGGGCTATTTCGATATTCCCTTTGACCATGTTTACGGTTCACCAGTTTTACTCGATTACCTAGTGAGCAAGCAATTATCTGATATTGTGGTTGTCTCTCCCGATGTCGGTGGTGTGGCGCGGGCTAGAGCATTTGCAAAAAAGCTCAATGATGCGCCTTTAGCCATCATTGACAAACGTCGCCAAGCTCATAATGTCGCCGAAGTCTTAAATGTCATTGGCGATGTCAAAGGCAAAACCGCAGTTTTAGTTGATGACATGATCGACACTGGTGGCACAATTGCCGAGGGGGCAAGATTGCTACGTGAAGAAGGAGCAAATCAGGTATACGCCTGTGCAACTCACGCCGTATTCTCCCCACCCGCGATTGAACGTTTATCTTGTAGTGGTTTGTTTGAAGAAGTTATCGTCACCAACACAATTCCTATGGTAGAAAGCAACCGCTTTCCACAATTAGTAGTGCTTTCGGTAGCTAATCTACTAGGGGAAACCATCTGGCGGATTCACGAAGATAGTTCAGTTAGTAGTATGTTCCGCTAATCAAGAAAAGACTGTGATTTTTGTTATAAAACAAGAGAGCAGGGACTAGGGAACAGGGAACAGAATGTTCCCGTTCCTTTTGAGTTTCTGACTCAATTGGGGACTGACAAATAATAAAATATCCCATCGCTGCAAGCAAGCGATCGCACACTACTCACACAACCACCAGGAATGTTTCAAAACTTTCTTCTGGCACAGGCAAACCATCTTCCTCTAGGGCAGCAACATAACCTGTAATAGCCTCCTTAATGTTTGAAAGAGCTTCCTGTTTCGTTTTACCCTGGCTAACACAACCTTTAAGGCTTGGACATTCCACAACCCAGTAGCCATCTTCATCTCGATACATGATTACCTGCCTCATATTCTGGCCCACGCTCAAAAACTATCTATTACCATCTTTAAATTTTAAGTTTTAAGCACTTCAATGTAGCTGCGCCATAGAACAACACCTGAAGAAACTGCTTGAACAAGTACAATTTAGAAGCGTCTGATTCAAACTCTATTGGTTTGTGGAATAACAAATAGAGTCAAAGTAGTGTATTTTTGAGGAGTCTTAAGCTGTCGCGCTTATAAATTGCACTATGATGTTGTAAGTAAAAGCTTCAAACCCTCCCCCTTGCTCCCAGCCCCCTGCTCCCCTGCGGTCTCAACGCGCAAATTAAATGCTTAGCAGCTTACATATGGTACAAACTCCTACTCAATCTCTGACGCTAGAAGGGTTTCTCCAGTTGCCAGAGACAGAACCAGCTAGTGAGTACATTGATGGGCTAATTATCCAGAAACCGATGCCACAAGGAGAACACAGTGTAATTCAGACTGAATTAGCGCCTGCAATTAACTTAGTCGTCAAACCCAAACAGATTGCACGGGCTTTTACAGAACTACGCTGTACCTTTGGTGGACGCTCAACTGTACCTGATATTGCCGTGTTTCTCTGGGGTAGAATTCCACGCCGGGAAAATGGTGGAGTTGCGAACGTTTTTGCGATCGCTCCAGATTGGACAATCGAAATTCTTTCACCCGATCAAAGCCAAACCAAAGTTACCAAAAATATTCTGCATTGCCTGAAGCATGGAACTCAAATGGGATGGCTAATTGATCCAGATGAACAATCTGTGTTTATTTACCTACCGGATCAAGCGACTACTGTTTATGATCAACCGGAAACACGATTACCAGTGCCGGAATTTGCCCAAGACTTTCACCTCACAGTAGCAGGTCTATTTAGCTGGTTGACGGAGTGAGGGACAAAGAGGATAATAACTGATGGATATTATTAACACATAGTATATCAGTTTCAGCAATTTTGCTGAGAACATCTTGAGCAGAATTCAAATCAGAATTCATCATCCAAGCCAATACAGCATTTCTGTAAGCTAGGGTTCGATAGCTTGATTCTCAATTTCTTCTTGGTTGGGGTTAAATCCCCATTACAAAACTTAATTACGCGCTTCGTAGCGTAAAGCTTGCGGTATAGCTTCGCTTAGAGCGAGTCATCGATAGCGTTAGCAAAGCGGTAGCGTAAAGCCTGCGGCATCGCTTCGCTTAGAGCGAGTTATCGAGCGTCGGTACGAGCGTCAGCGTAAAGCCTACGGCATAGCTTCGCTTAGAGCGACACAGGAGCGTTGCGTCATTACGAATTACGAATTACGAATTACGAATTACGAATTATTTAACACTAGAGTCTCTAATTCTAAAACTACCCGTTCTAATTCTGTAACTATCTCAGTGTTTCCCGTCTGGATGAAAGTACTAACAAGTGCCCGATAATACCAAAGAGTTCCTGCTTTACCGCCTTGAAAACGTTGCCAAAGAGATTCATCCAACACCCGATAATCTTTGAGAATAGAGCGGGCGTTGTAAAGTTTATCAGCCACCGATACAAGTAGCACTGATGGGGAAGCAGTGGGAAGATGAGCAAGATATGCTTCCTTGCGCTGTCGCCATGGAGGTTTTGGTATAGTATCGGCGTCGGTGCAACCATCCACAATCGCTGTAACATTGTCTCCAAAACGGCGGCGAATTTCTTCTCTAGTTGCCGCACCACCTTGATCTTCTATAGCATCGTGCAAAAGGGCTGCTATAGCTTCATCTTCATTAGCCCCATATTCTAAAGCAATACTGGCAACGCCCAATAAATGGGCAATGTAGGGAATACCCGAACCTTTACGAACTTGGTTAGCGTGGAGTTGGGTAGCGTAGGTAAGAGCTGCGGTAAAGCGTTCTGAAAGCATGGTTGCGTAGGGAGTGGGGATGAGGAGGATGAGGGGGATGAGGGAGATGAGGGAGTAAAAAGTTGACAGGCAGGGGAAAAATCACAAACACCCACTCCTCACCTTTCACTTCCAATTCCCTATTAATTACGAATTACGAATTACGAATTACGTTAGCGAAGCGGTAGCGAGTCCTCGATAGCGAAGCGTTAGCGACACAGGAGCGTCGCGTCATTACGAATTATTTAATTACGAATCTGCACAGGCATTGCTAAATATGTCATTTTTAAGCCACCCACTGGTGTAAAAATTACTGGGGTTAAGCTTTGATTGAGGTGGATTTGAATTTCAGAAGATGGTAAAGCTTTTAATCCTTCCATCAAATATCTAACATTAAAAGCTATTTCTATATCTTCCCCAGAGATTTGTGCTGGCATTGACTCTCTACCACTGCCGACATCTTGTAGTTCACAAGATAAGGTGATTTCTTGGGCTGCACTATCAATGCTAATCTTGACAATATTATTCTTTTGATCTGCTAGTACAGCAATTCTTTCTAAGGTGCTGAGGAATTGGCGTCGCTCAATTGTGAGTTGCCGCTCGAATTGACGCGGAATCAGTTGCCGATATGTAGGATATTGTCCTTCTAGAGTGCGACTGGTCAAGCGTTGATTTTGCCAGGCAAAGACAACTTGACCTTGATCGAAATATAGAGCTACAGTTTCCTCTGATGATGAATGATGAGCCAACATCCGCTCTAGTTCACGCATCGCTCTACTGGGTACTGTAACCTGTAGTTGGCTTTCGTTACCAAGGGGACTTTCGTTGGTGGTTTCTACGACTGCTAAGCGATGTCCATCTGTGGCTGCAAATTCTAGTGTATCTTGTTTGACTGTTAAATGTACTCCTGTGAGTACTTGCTTGGTTTCATCACTGCTGGTGGCAAATAATGAACCCCGCAATCCTTCAATTAGTGCAGCTATGGTGAGGTGGAGGACTTCGGTATTTTCAATGATAGGTAGTTCGGGAAAATCTTCAGCCCCCATTGCTCGCACTTGATAATGTCCACTTTTGGGTGTGAGTGTGACGATTAAACCTTCGCCACTGGATGTTGCACCTGTAACGGCTGATTCATCATCTAGGGTGATTTCTCCCTCTGGGAGACGAGAGGTGATGTCTACAAGTAATTTAGCAGGAAGCGCGATCGCTCCTCCTTCCCATACCTCAGCATTAAAGCTGGTGCGGATACCTAAACTAAGGTCAAAGGCTGTTAAGCTCACCTGGTTGGTTTGAGCATCTGCTTGTAGTAGCACGTTAGCTAATACCGGATGAGTCGGTCGTGACGGGACAGCACGACTAACTAGTGAGAGGTTTGTACTAAGATCGCTTTGGGCACAAACTAATTTCATAATAATTCGTAATTCGTAATTGAAAATATAGCAATATTTACTTAGAAAATTTAATACTAGCAATTCAAAATCTAGTGTTTGGTTATGATTTTACTGTGCGAAAATGCTTAAAGGCGATCGCTAACAACTCAAGCCAAGGGAAGACAAAACCGAAACATACTACCAACTCCTAGTGTACTTTCTACCTGAATTTGACCAGCTTGCAATTCAATCAAACGGCGAGAAATCGTTAAACCAATACCAGTACCTCCAGAATGACGTGCCCGTGATTGATCAGCTCGCCAGAAACGCTCAAATACATGGGGCAAATTCTCCGCAGCAATACCAATACCTGTATCAATTACTGCAATCCATAATTGAGATGCTGCAATCCACGCACGTACAGTAATTGTACCTTCACTGGTATACCGTACTGCATTCCCCAGCAGATTGACTAGTACCTGTTCTGTGCGGTCAATATCCGCTAATACAGGAGGCAGTAAAGATGGACATTCCAAGTATAGAACTGGCCCATCTTCCAATAATTGATCGCTAAATCTTTCGACTAAAGACTCTAACAAAGGACGCAGATTAACTGGTTGGATATTAATAGGCAAATAACCAGCTTCTGCTTTTGAGAGTTCTTGTAAATCATTCACCAACCGTTCTAAACGTTTAGTTTCTTTTGCTAAACGCCGATAAATCTCAGGAGATGCTTCAATTGCCCCATCAGCAAGTTCCTCTAAGTAACCACGCACGACTGTCAGCGGTGTCCGTAATTCATGAGTCATGTCTCCAATCAATTCTCGTCGTCGGACTTCCACTCCTTCCAAACTGGCTGCCATGCGATTGAAACTAGCACCCAGTCGATTGAGTTCTGGAATATCAGATAGAGGCAACCGGGCATTCATCTGACCAGTAGCAAACTTTTGGGTAATTTGTTCCATCTCATTCAACCGCTGCATAATTCGTCTGGACACCCAATAGCTTAACCCTCCAGCGGCAGTAGTCCCTACTATAACTGACCAAAGAGTGCTGCGCTGCCAAGCAGTTTCAAATCCTTGAACCAAATCAGTGCGGATATTGATTAAATCTATTCTTTCGCTTTCTAATCTTTCTAAATGTAGGACAAAAAAGCGCGGAGAGGAAACTTTGCTCATGATCACAAGACTAATTATCCCCACTATCATCACTACTAGATGGGAGAAAAATAGGCGTGATGCTAAAGGTAAGGATTTCGTCCAACGCAGTCCCGTCTTCATGATGCTTAATGCATGAGGGGGTCTTCAAATTTATAGCCGACTCCAACAACAGTTTTAATAAAAGTAGGGTTTGCTGGGTCAGGTTCAATCTTTTTTCGCAACCGAGCTACATGAGTATCAACTACTCGTTCGTCACCAAAAAAGTTATCCCCCCATAGTTTATCAATTAGTTGAGTGCGGTTCCAAACCCTATTGGGGCTGCTGACAAAGGTGGTTAACAAATTAAATTCTAAGGTAGTTAAATCTAGAACTTCTGGCTGTTGGTTGTTCATTTGACGACTAGCTGTACGCTGGTCTATGTCTACTATAAAATGTTGGGTACGATTAACTTGATGTTGTCCCCCTTGGCGCAGACTACGCCGCAGTAGTGCCCGCACTCTAGCTACTAACTCTCTGGGACTAAATGGTTTGACCATGTAATCGTCTGCACCAGTAGATAAACCAATTACACGATCAATTTCTTCGCCCTTAGCTGTAAGCATTAAAATGTAGGGATCTTTCGCACCAGGTTTTTGGCGAATTCTCGCACAAACTTCTAGCCCATCCAAACCAGGAATCATTAAATCTAAAATAACTAAATCAGGTGGTAGTTCCTGAAATATTTTTAAGGCATTTACACCATCACAGCTAATCCGACAAAAAAAACCTTCTTTTACTAAAGTAAGTTGAATTAAATTGGCAATTTCTGGTTCATCTTCGACTATTAAAATATCCATTTTTATCGAGCTTGAGCAAAATTTGTGATTTTACTTTTAGGTAGTTTCTACAATTTTTGCAGATGTATTTTTTGATTAAAGATTGGAATTGGAAGGTGTGCGATGATTGTAGCCTAAATGAGTATCTTTTTGGATGTGTTTTTTAATACTGTCGATATCGATGAAGTAGTCAGCAACATCAATGAGACTATCGCTGGTTATGGTTCGCAGACTTACAATTTCTACCCGCACGCCCGTGCTGCTGATGGCATTCACAGCATAGGCTAAATCTCCATCTCCACTGACTAAGACAGCAGTATCGTAATAAGGAGCTAGACTAATCATGTCCACAGCAATTTCTACATTCAGATTTAATTTTTTTAAGTTATCTACTGGTGGGGCTGTGTCTTTGGTGACTACGCGATAACCATGACGACGCATCCACAATAAAAAACCTTGTTGTTTTTCGTTGTTGAAATCAACTCCAGTGTAGAAGAAGGCACGTAATAGCCGCGAACCGTTTGTTAAATGACAAAGCAATTTCACATAATCAATCTCAATACCAAGTTGTAAAGCTGTATGAAAGAGATTCAACCCATCAATAAAAATAGCAACTCGACCACGATTTAAGCCATTAAAAGTAGAATTTTCAGCTGTAGTATCTGGCATTTTAGAGTCTTGACTTTTGACATTATTAGTGACTGAAGGTTTTTGCTGCCAGTGTGGTTTATCTTTAAGGCTTTTATATTCATGAAATTCACTTGCCTGTTTATTAAAATGGTTAATGGTCACTTAATACCTCTAGATTTTAAACTCAAAATAATTATCTGTGGTCTGTGCTGAATTATAACCCTAGCAGGAAATGGTCTTCGGTCGCTGAACGCAAATAAACTTAACTTGCTTGGACTTGAAAGAATCCCAGGTACACAGCTTGAGGTTTTTTACTGATTTAAGCGCTAGTTTAGCAATCTATTTCCCCCTGTTCACAGATATGCTGGTCTTCATACACATTGAAAGCACGCAATTAGGCTAAAGGAGATTGTTCTTGGGTGAGTGGTTAAATTAGCGATCGCCATTAGCCCATCTTCATTTTAACTCCATATTTCAAGAATCATCCTGGCAGAAAACTTCTCTATATTGATTTAGTGATATTGCTCACAAAGCTTCTCAAGCCGAGATTAATGAATAGAAAATTTTAATAATTGAAGTCAAGTATCTCCAGGTAATATTTTGATATATCAATAGTAAGGTTAATTGAGATTTGTGTTCATACCATCTCTAGTCTGGGAAAAATCTAAAAACTTTCTTCAATTTTGGGCTGAAGATACATTCTTATATTAAGTATAGTGACTTGAATTTAACTTAGCCCCAATGGAAGGGAATGGGGAACTTGTACTGAGCAAAGTCGTACCCTTCTCCTTTGGAGACACTAACGCGAACGGGATCTTGCTATGCGTAGCGTCTTTGATAAAAGAAGTATGGGTGTTTGTTATTTCTCCCCCTGCCTCTTATCAACCTGATTATGGAATAATGACAATGCAGATTACCCAGAGTCTCCATACAGCTATTCTCGTGACTGATTTAGAACGCTCTGAACACTTTTATGTCCAAGTGTTGGGGTTATCTAAAATTAATCGCTCGTTGAAATATCCTGGTGTCTGGTATCAAGTTGGTAGCTATCAACTTCATTTGATAGTTGCGCCTGTCACTCCCACCGAAAACCCAAATGCCAAATGGGGGCGCAATCCCCACATCGCCTTTTCAGTCGTTGATTTAGATAATGCTAAAGAGGAATTGCTCAAACAAAATTATCCCATTCAAGCCAGCGCCTCCGGTCGTGCCGCCCTCTTTATTCAAGATCCTGATGGGAATATTATTGAACTGAGTCAGCAGTGAGGGATGAGGGGGATGAGGGGGATGAGGGGGATGAGGGGGATGAGGGGGACGCGGAGAATAATCAATAACAATTCCTAATTCCCCTACTCCCTACTCCCTACTCCCTACTCCCCATTCCCAATTCGCATGAAAATCATCGCCTACGTCTACATCGATCCTTTAATAGAACCTGCTACTGAGCAAATTAATTGGAAATGGGAGGTGGATCGGGTTTATGAAGATTTGGGCAAGCGATCGCAGCTACAACAATTACTTACTGATTGTAAAATCGAACCAGCAAATTATCTGTTACTCCGGCGTTTGCAAGAGTTGGGTGATACTGTAGAGCAAGTGAGCGATCGCTTGCATGAATTGGAAGCAATGGGAGTAATGATTATCGCCACTGAGCAACCCTACACTTCAGAAAACTCTCATCTGCGGGTTGAGTTAATCGATTTGCTACAGGAAATTCAACGTCAGCAGCGCAGCCGTCGTATCCGCCAAGGACATGCCCGCAGTCGTCTTGATAATGCACCCCCACCTGGCAAAGCTCCCTATGGCTACCGCAAGGGTAAGGAAAAATACATTATTGACCGTAGTACATCACCTGTAGTCAAAGATTTTTTTGAACATTTTTTACTCTATGGTTCTCTGCGGGGTTCAGTTCGCTACCTGGCGAAAAAATATGGCAAGAAAATTTCTGTCACCACTGGACGACGCTGGTTAACTAATCGAGTCTATCGTGGTGATACAGCTTATCAAAATGGTGAAATTATCTCTAATACTCATATTGCGATCATTTCCAAGGAAGAAGCAGCCCAAGTTGACCGACTTCTACGCCGCAATAGCCGTTTACCACCCCGAACAGCTAGCGCACCGCGTTCTTTAGCTGGGTTAGTTGTGTGTGGTGAGTGTGAGTCATATTTGACAGTTACCCGTGTTACCCAGCATCACCAAGATCAAGAGTATCTTTACCTTCGTTCTCCTAGCTGTCCCCGACACCCCAAATGTCGAGCTATTGCTTATCAACAGGTTTTAGAACAAACTATTGAAACGGTCTGCCGTGATTTACCCCTGGCAGTGGCAGGGATGAATTTTCCCCAGTTGGATGCTGTTAAGAATAGTCTAGGGGAAGCGATCGCTCGTCAGCAAGAAATACTTGCTCAATTACCTGATTTAGTCACCACAGGCATTCTAGATACCGAAACAGCCAAGTTAAGAGCTTATAAACTCCGCACAGAAATTTCTGCACTCCAGGCCAAGCTAGCGACTCTACCACCTGTAAACTTGCGTTCTGTCGCCCAAGCTGTTTCAATTGCTCAATTCTGGTTGGACTTATCAGAAACAGAACGCCGATTTTACTTTCGAGAATTCATTCAGAAAATTGAGATTATTCGGCAACAGCAAGAGTGGGAATTGCGAGTGGTGTTTATTTTTTGAGTATCCTGCCCATTTATGCCGAAATTTTTTGCTTTTTTGATTCTGGAGTCATATGTGTTGGACTGGTAGTTTATGTAGTCGCACTGATATAAAGCGTTTATTAGATGAGTCATACCCATGTCAAAACCATTTTAATTCTGGCAGCAAATCCGACAAATAGCTCAAGGCTGCGACTTGATGAAGAAGTTCGAGAAATTGATGAAGGATTGCGACGCGCTCACAAACGAGAGGAGTTTAAATTAGAGCAAAAATGGGCAGTGCGATCGCGTGACTTCTACCGAGCTATGGTAGATTATCGGCCCCAGATAGTTCACTTCTGCGGACACGGAACTGGGCAAGATGGGATTGTTTTAGAAGATGAAACAGGACAGCTAGCATTAATCTGTGCAGACACACTGGGGAGTATGTTTAAGTTGTTTGCTACTAGAGGAGTTGATTGCGTAGTTTTAAACGCTTGTTACTCACTCATGCAAGCAGAAGCAATTAGCCAACACATCAACTATGTGATTGGCATGAATCAGACAGTAGGGGATAAAGCAGCTATTGCTTTTGCTGTAGCGTTTTATGATGCGATCGCTGCGGGGGAAGAGGTAGAATTCGCCTATGAGCTTGGCTGTTCTCAAATGATTGCTTTTTCGGAACAGCAGATTCCGGTACTGAGAAAAAAACAGTCAATTATCCCTACAGCCTTCCAACCAGAAGTTATTCCTCCTAACCCCTACCAAGGATTGTCTGCATTTGGGGAAGAAGATGCAGCATTCTTTTTTGGACGAGAGGTGCTTGTGAATAACTTAGTGCAAGCAACTCATGCTGAGCCGTTGGTAGCAGTGATTGGCCCTTCTGGTAGTGGTAAATCTTCTGTGGTGTTTGCGGGACTAATTCCGCAATTGCGAAGTCAAGGAAGTTGGCTGATTGAATCTTTTCGTCCTGGTAATCAACCGTTTTATCAGCTGGCTTCTGCATTGGTACGTCAATTAGAACCAGAAGTTAGTGAGACTGAAAAATTGCGATCGGCAGTTGGACTAGCAGCAGATATGCAGCAGGGTAAAGTTACTTTGCTACACGTAGCGTCTCGGATTATAGAACGTAACTCAGATAAACGTCTGCTATTGTTTGCTGATCAATTTGAAGAACTGTACACCCTTTGTCAGAAAGGAGAACAGGAAAGCTTTATTGATACGTTACTCCAAGCGATCCATCATCAAAGGATCACGGTGGTTTTCACTTTACGCGCTGACTTTTACGGCTATGTCCTCTCTAATAGAGCTTTTCGGGATGCATTGCAGGAGTTTACACCCCAGCTAGTCAGTTCCATGAGTCGAGAGGAACTACAAGCGGCGATCGCTCTACCTGCCCAAAAGCTGGAAGTACAATTTGAGGCACAATTACAAGAGCGAATTTTGGATGATGTGGGACTTGAGCCGGGAAATTTACCACTGTTGGAATTTGCTCTTACCCGACTATGGTCAAAGCAGCAAAACCGGATATTAACTCACCAAGCATATACTGAAATTGGCGGTGTGAAACAAGCATTAGCTAATCATGCCCAGCAGATTTATCATCAACTGAGCGTCACAGAGCAAAAGCAGGCACAGCGAATTTTTGTCCAATTAGTGCGTCCTGGGGAAGGAACGGAAGATACTCGTCGATTAGCTACCCGCAAAGAAGTTGGGGAAGAGAATTGGGTATTAATAAGTTATTTAGCAGGATATCAAGCCCGTTTAGTTGTTACGGGACGCGATGACAACTCAAAAGAAGATACGGTAGAGGTTGTCCATGAAGCGCTGATTCGAGAATGGATCACTCTGCGCGAGTGGATGAATGCTAATCGTCAGTTCCGCGTTTGGCAGGAACGGTTAAAAGTAGCCATGCTGGAGTGGAAAAACAGCAGTCATGATTCTGGGGCATTGTTGCGAGGTGTGCCGTTAACTGTAGCAAAAGATTGGTTGCAAAAACGCTCAGAGCAAATGACGCAACAGGAGCGAGATTTTATTGCGGCTAGCACCAGTCAACGGGATAGGGAGAAGCAAGAACGCGATCGCCAAAGGCAGATGAGAGCGATCGCCGCTTGTTGCTTCTCTGCGATTACCCTAATTTTAGCTGGGGTAGCGAGTTTTGGTTGGCGGAGTGCTGCAATCAGAGAAATTACTTCTCTGATTATTACTGCCGATGCATTGCTGAACTCAAATGAACAAAAAGCTCTCAAAACCAGTTTAAAAGCTGTTGAGAAAATGCAACATATACCTTGGGTAGATACCGATACCCGCACACAGGTAGAACTGACATTACTCAATACAGTTGACAATGTTGCCGCCCCAAACACCTTGGGAGGACACGCCAGCGCGGTTTATGGCGTCAGCTTCAGCCCGGATGGCAAAATGCTAGCCTCTGCCAGTGATGACAACACAGTGAAACTGTGGAATACCGCCACAGGCAAAGAAATTAAAACCCTGTTTGGGCATACAAACATAATTAATGACGTCCGCTTTAGCCCAGATGGCAAAATATTGGCTTCTGCTAGTTATGAAGGCACAGTCAAACTATGGAATATCGACACAGGTCAAGTCATTAATACCTTCACCACTGGTCATGCAAACGCGGCTATGGGCATCAGCTTCAGCCCGGATGGCAAAATATTAGCTTCTGCTTACGGTGACAAGACAGTGAGACTATGGGATACCGCCACAGGTCGAGAAATTAAAATTCTCTATGGTCATACAGACTGGGTTAATAGTGTCAGCTTCAGCCCGGATGGCAAAATCCTGGCTTCTAGTGGTAATGACGGCACAGTGAGACTGTGGAATACCGACACAGGTCAAGAAATTAAAACCCTGACTGGGCATAGCAGCTGGGTTTATAGCGTCAGTTTCAGTCCAGATGGCAAAATCCTAGCTTCTGCTGGTCGTGACCGCATAGTCAAACTGTGGGATACCGCCACAGGTCAAGAAATTAAAACCCTTTCTGGTCACAGAGACTGGGTTAATAGTGTCAGCTTCAGTCGAAATGGCAAAATCCTGGCTTCTGCTAGTCGTGACAGCACAGTCAAACTGTGGGATACCGCCACAGGTCAAGAAATTAAAACCCTGACTGGTCATACAAACGCGGTTTTGGACGTCAGCTTCAGTTCAAATGGCAAAATGCTGGCAACCGCAAGTTATGACAACACAGTAAAACTGTGGGATACCGCCACAGATCAAGAAATTAAAACCCTGACTGGGCATAGAAACTGGGTTAATGACGTCAGCTTTAGCCCAGATGGCAAAATTTTGGCTTCTGCTAGTAGTGACAACACAGTGAAACTGTGGAATACCTCTACAGGCCAAGAAAACAAAACCCTCTATGGACATAGAAATTGGGTTAGTGGCGTCAGCTTCAGCCCAGATGGCAAAATGCTAGCTTCTGCAAGTGGTGACTACACGGTAAAACTGTGGGATCTCACCACAGGTCAAGAAATTAAAACCCTGACTGTGCATAAAAACGCGGTTTATGATGTTAGCTTCAGCCCAGATGGCAAAATCCTGGCAACGGCAAGTTACGACAAAACAGTGAAGTTGTGGGATACCGCCACAGGTCAAGAAATTAAAACCCTGACTGGACATACAAACGCGGTTAGGAACGTTAGCTTCAGCCCAGATGGCAAAATGCTCGCTTCTGCAAGTGATGACAACACGGTGAAACTGTGGAATGTTGCCACAGGTCAAGAAATTAAAACCCTGGCTGGGCATCGAAACTGGGTTTATGGCGTCAGCTTCAGCCCAGATGGCAAAATCCTGGCTTCTGCAAGTTATGACAACACAGTGAAATTGTGGGATACCGTCACAGGTCAAGAAATTAGAACCCTGTCTGAGCATAGAAGTTGGGTTGGTGGCGTCAGTTTCAGCCCGGATGGCAAAATCCTGGCTTCTGCTAGTGCTGACAACACAGTAAAACTGTGGAATGTTGCCACAGGTCAAGAAATTAAAACCCTCTCTGGGCATATGAGCAGGGTTAATGGTGTCAGCTTCAGCCCAGATGGCAAGATGCTGGCAACGGTAAGTGATGACAATATGGTGAAACTGTGGAGATGGGATTTTGATGATTTACGTAGGCAAGGGTGCGTGTTCATCCGTGAGTATTTCAAAACTAGCCCCAACGAGGCCGATGCTGAAATTATCAGTATGTGCGGTTGATAGTTTGCATCTATAAAACTCATATTTGATTTCATGTCTGGCTAATCACTTATCATAAAAATTTCACCGCGTCCCCCTTCGGGTGACGCTCGCAAGCTCGCTAACGCTGCGCTAACGCAGTCGCCTGCGGAGGGAAACCCTCCTTTACTCGCTGTCTCACCGCGTCTCCCTATCTCCGCGTCAGCCCAATCATAAGTCTTTAAACGGACATGATATGATTTCTGACTTTCCTACTCCCTGCCCACGTAAATAATTTCATGAATCAAGTCAGATTCTTTTATCAGCTTAACGATAGATCAATTACTGATATTGTTTGAAAATAATTATCAAATTTTTTAGAGCTGATTCGTAAAGAAAATCTGAAGAGAACAGAGCCTCAGTTTACTCAGGCTATAGGCTAAATCAATAACACTTATGTTCTTGTCGATGAGCCGTCTACCAGCGATTGAAAATCTGCACCGCAAGCCCTATCCAAGTGATTTAAGCGATGCCGAATGGTTAATCCTCAAGCCTCTTCTACCAAAACCCAAAGGATTTGGGCATCCTATAGAAGTAGATTTACGAGAAATTCTCAATGCGATTTTCTACGTACAACGAACTGGATGTCAATGGAAAATGTTACCTCATGACCTTCCACCGTACACAACAGTGTACGGATACTTTCAAAAATGGCAACGCAAAGGCATCTGGCAGAAAGTTCACGACCAAGTACGTCATCAACTGCGACAAGATTTAGGGCGAGATGAACACTCTACTGTGGCGATCGCAGACTCTCAGTCGGTGAAGACCACGGAAAAAAAGGAGCCAGTGCGTTGGGCGGCTTCGCCGACTTGAAGCAACTGGCGTGGGAGGTCTACGGTTTTGATGGTGGTAAAAAGGTTAAAGGGCGTAAGCGCCATATAGTTGTAGATTCTCAAGGTTTGTTGATCGGTGTTTTAGTGACCGAAGCCAATGCCTCGGAGCGTTTAGGAGCTGTAATTGTCCTAGACGAAGCTATTGAGGAATTGTCCAAATTAGAAGTTGTTTGGGTAGATCAGGGCTATTCGGGCGATAACTTTGCTCAAGCCGTTAAACAAGTTTGTGGACAACAGGTTCGAGTCGAGGTGATTCAAAGGAACTCGAAAACATTTGAGCGACTGCCGAAACGATGGATTGTAGAACGTACATTCGGCTGGCTCAATCGATTTCGGCGTTTGAGTAAGGATTATGAATTATATACAGAGTTAAGTGAAGCTATGATTTATGGTTCATTAATTCGTTTAATGATAAAACGAATGGTATCTTAAGCTTTTGTTTACGAATCAGCTCTAATGCCTCTCATCTTTAGTTGTTGCAAAAACAGCAACATAAACGGATTTATCTGAATAACTTAATAAAATAACAATAAATTTTCAGCAATATCCCTGAAGACAATCGAATAATTTATCATCCCCCTTTGTAGAGTCATTCAACAATTTTTACTTTTTAACCCCGGAGTGATCTCAATGACTAAAAAGCCTGTCTACAAACAACCTTTGGCTCTCTTTAGTGCTGGAATTCTGAGTACTTTGATTTTAGGTAGTTGGGTATCTGTACAAGCGCAAAAAGCACCACAACCAACTACGCCACCTAAATTCACCAAATTCCAAGAGGCAGGCCAGTTACAACTATCAGAAGTTGGTAAACCTTTCAAACCTTCGGGATTGAATCAGTCTGAAAAACCTACTGGTGATGTTAGAGGAATCCCCGATGGTATAGACGATCGCCTTCCCATGCTCAGCCGAGAATATCCTTGGTCGGCTATCGGTCGTGTGCAAGGCACAACAACGAATGCTAAAAGTTACCATTGCACAGGTACCTTAATCGCTGACAACATAATTTTGACAAATGCCCACTGCGTCATTGACCCCCAAACCCATCAATTAAGTAAGGAAATTCTATTTTTACCAAATGTCATCAATGGCAATGTCCAAAATAAAAGAGATGTAGCCTTAGTAGAACAAGTAATTTATGGTACAGACTTCAAGAGTGGCGGTATCACTGATCAAGTCAATGATTGGGCACTTTTGAAAATTAATAAGCCACTAGGTCGCAAGTATGGTTATTTAGGATGGAAATCTATACCTTCCTCGACTTTGATTAAGAACAAAGAAAAATTGTTCTTTGTCGGTTACTCTGGCGATTTTCCCGATCCTAATAAAAAAGGTTATGAGTTTCTGACTGCTGGCCCTGGATGGACTGCCGGTTATCAGGCTGGGTGTAGCATTGTTCGGGAGGAGCAAGAAGTGCTGCTGCATGATTGCGATACTGCTGGTGGTTCTTCTGGTGGCCCAATTATTGGCGTCATTAATGGTCAGCCTTATATTGTTGCTCTTAACAATGCTGAACTTAAAAACCCGCGATCTCATCAAGATATTATCAACCTGGCTGTAAAAGTCTCTTTCTTGGATCGATTAGCTGGCAGAAAGTAAAAGGGAATTGGGAATTGGCTTCTCCTGTCAAAGACGCTCTTGCTAGCAATTTTAATTCGGCAAATTTTGATTTCAGAGGGAGTGGCGATGTGGGAGTAGGGAGTAGGGAACCCACGCCTTAAGGCGTGGGATTGAAGTAAGGACGCATTGTGCCTCGTTGCAAGCAATCTCGGCACAAATCTTTTCCTAACAGTAATGACCCACAAAAGACAGTTTTTAATGTTTTTGTATCCCTACTCCCTACTCCCTACTCCCTGTTTTGGTAATAAACCTCAATTTTTAGAACCCCGATTAAAAAAATCGGGTTCTGACACAGTGTAAAATCTCTAGTTTTTATCTATTTTTATGGCTCTGCCGTCCTGCTTCGGCATGTTGTTCTCTTGTACCACCTTGAGTTCCTTTTGTTTGATTTTCTTCGTTATCAGTCTCATTATTCTCTTGGTTGCGGCCACCGGAGTGAGAGTGTTTGCCACCCTCACGTCCGATTTCTGCCATGTGTTCTCTATTCTGACTTACGGTTTCACCACCTTTACGTCCGGCTTCACGAGCTTCTTCAGATGTAAACTCATGAGCAGTACCTTTTTCATGGGCAGCATGTCCACCTTTGCTGGCAATTTCGCGCTGCTTGTCTTCATCCATTGAAGCAAAGCCACGCTTGCTTGTATTTGCCATAGTAATACTCCTTGTAACTAAATCAGTTAGTCAAGTTTCTATTGATTGACCCTCCCAATTTAGCCACCTCAATCAACTGTATTCATTGCCCTTTAGGGAGAAACGTTTTCAGCTAAGCTTTAACTTGAGATATATAACCTCAGCTTCAGAACTTGGGTAATTGCAGCTTTCCTGAAAATTTTGTAGTATTTGGGTAAATTAGCTAGTGCGATCGCGCATAGTTACAGCAATATCTACAAAATCACTAAATACGCCATCAATACCCAAACCAAAAAATAGTTCATACTCTCCTTGAGGATTTCCTAAAAAATCTCGTGGTAAAAAATAGTCTTCATTGCGGAATGTCCAAGCATGAACTAATAAACCAGCTGCATGTGCATCAGTAACTAAGGATGTTGGTGATAGTAATTTACCAATATTGTCTTGAGGAACAATCAAATTTTTATTGATACCAATTGCTTGAGCATATCGAGCAATTTCTTTTAATTCTGATACAGTTACTAAATCTGCATAGGTGCGAACATCACCACTGACTGTAAAATCGTAAGGTTTGCCACTAATATTAAGTAATTGTACTAAAGGTAAATCAGTTGTTGTAGATAAAGCCTGTAAATTACTCACTTCAAACGATTGAATAAATACGGGTGCATTAGTTCCTTGATAACCGTTGGCGTGCAAAGTTGCTAACAGAGGTGCTTCTAAGGATAAACCAATACTCTGAAAATAAGTCTGATGTTTAGTTTCTGGATAAATACCAATTATTCGCCCAATCTCTGCACTTTTAGACTTAACTAAATCAATGATTTCTTGCAGCGTAGGAATTTCAAATAATCCATCATAAATAATATTTTGTGGACGCAATTGAGGAATGCGTTCTTGAGCTTTAATAGTTTTGATTTCTGCTAGAGTAAAGTCTTCTGTAAACCAGCCAGTTTTGATTTCTCCATCAATTATCTTAGTAGTTTGGCGGTGAGCAAATTCTGCATGGCTGGCAACATCAGTGGTTTGAGAAATTTCATTCTCATGACGCGCGATTAATATCCCGTCTTTGGTGGTGACTAGATCTGGTTCAATATAATCAGCACCTAAAGCGATCGCAAGTTCATATGCAGCTAAAGTGTGTTCAGGACGGTAGCCGCTAGCACCTCTGTGAGCAATCACAATTGGAGATGTCACTGTCATCTTTTAGCCATTCGTATTACTCTTTGACACTGCTCATCTCAAAGTTAAAATAGAAGTATCAAATGCATCTTTTAATTATATCAGGCTTATGTCCAGCAATAACATCGAGATTGTTTTCAGCTTTGATACCACAGGAAGTATGTATCCTTGCCTGACTCAGGTACGGCGTAAAATCAAAAACACTGTCACCAGATTAATAGATGAAATCCCCTTGATCAAAATTGGAATTATTGCTCATGGTGACTACTGCGATGAAGGCTCAACTTATGTCACAAAGACATTTAACTTATCTGGTGATGTTGACGCCATTTGTGATTTTGTCCAAAATGTAGAACCTACTGGTGGCGGCGATGCACCGGAATGCTACGAATTAGTATTACATGAATCTCAATCTCTGTCTTGGTCAAAATCTGCATCAAAATCGCTGGTTTTAATCGGTGATGATATCCCCCATCCACCAGCGCACAATCCTAAAAAGCTCAATTGGCGTAAAGAGTTAGATAAATTAACTGATGCAGAAATTACAGTTTATGGAGTTCAGGCACTCAATCGCCCCCATGCCACTCCTTTTTATCAAGAACTTGCAGAAAAATCTGGTGGATTTCATATCAACTTAGACCAATTTGCTTATATTACTGACTTGTTTTTAGCAGTTTGTTATCAGCAATCTTCTAACGAACAACTGCAAGCTTATGAACAAGAAATAATTGATCAGGGACGTATGAGTCGTGGGTTGAATAAAATATTTAACACCATGATGAAACGAGAAGGAAAATCTTATTATGAATCGACAGATTTGCGGGCAGTTTCTCCAGGGCGCTTTCAAATTTTAGAAGTTGATCAAGATATTTCAATTAAAGCATTTGTTTTAGAAAATGCTTTGAGTTTCAAAGTTGGACGGGGGTTTTATGAATTTACTAAAACCGAAACTATCCAAGCTCAAAAAGAAATTATCCTGATGGATAGGGCAACTGGTGATTTATTTGAAGGTAGCGCGGCACGAGAAATGTTAGGTCTACCGATGGATGCAACAATTCGGATTAAACCGAGTAACCTAGAAAAGTATGTTGTATTTGTTCAAAGTACCTCTGCTAATCGCAAACTGATTGGCAAAACCCGATTTTTATATGAAGTCGAAGATTGGGATCGGTAATTATTGAAGAAGGGAACAGGGACTGCGTATTGAATCTGAAAAAACTACACTTGTGAGGGAGGTGAGGGAGGTGAGGGAGATGAGGGAGAAAATTTCGTAAGCGTCCCCATTCCCAATTCTCCAGTCCCCAGTCCCCATACTTCGACTTCGCTCAGTACAAGTTCCCAATTTCCATTTTCAAATAAATCTAATGATACAGATGAAGTTAGAAGTTAAGCGCACAGAAGAACTACGCCAGTTGTTACAACAAGCAAGCTATGCGTATTATGTCTTAGATGCGCCAATCATGGAGGATACAGTTTATGACCAGTTGTATCGAGAGTTACAAGATTTAGAAACTCAGTATCCAGAGTTAGTAACTGTTGATAGTCCTACTCGGCGGGTGGGTGAGAAACCAGCTACACAGTTCACATCAGTACGGCATAATATCCCCCTATACAGTTTGGAAAATGCATTTAATATTGATGAATTGCAAGGGTGGGATCAACGTTGGCGGCGACAATTACCTGCTGCTAATTCTTCCCTTGCTGATGGGGTAGAATATGTCTCTGAACTCAAAATAGATGGTTCTGCCATAGCTTTAACTTATGAGAATGGCATTCTAGTTAGAGGTGCTACTAGGGGCGATGGGGTGATGGGTGAAGATATCACTCAAAATGTGCGAACAATTCGCTCAATTCCGTTGCGCTTGACTTTGCAGACTTTACAAGCAGCGTCTTTACCAGAAAAGGTAGAAGTGCGTGGTGAGGCGTTTTTGCCGTTGGAAGTATTTAAACAAATTAACGAAGAGAGACAAAAAGCAGGTGAGCAGTTATTTGCTAATCCCCGCAATGCCGCAGCAGGTACACTCAGACAATTAGATTCCCGGATTGTAGCTAGACGACGGTTAGATTTTTTTGCCTATACACTGCATATTCCCGGTTGGGATGATACCAGTATTGCTAATACCCAGTGGGAAGCACTGGAATTGTTGGAAAAAATGGGTTTTCGGGTAAATCCTAACCACAAGTTATGTGCTTCAATAGCAGAAGTAGGAGAATATTACAACTACTGGGATACCCAAAGGCTGAATTTACCCTACATGACTGATGGGGTGGTAGTAAAGCTGAATTCTTTCAAGCTGCAAGAACAGTTGGGGTTTACGCAAAAATTCCCCCGGTGGGCAATAGCGTTGAAGTATCCAGCCGAAGAAGCGCCTACCCGTGTCGAGAATATTGCTGTGAATGTCGGTAGGACAGGGGCTTTAACGCCATTAGCAGAAATGCGCCCAGTACAATTAGCGGGGACGACAGTTTCTCGCGCTACATTACACAATAGCGATCGCATTGCTCAATTAGACATCCGTATTGGTGATACTGTCATCGTCCGTAAAGCCGGGGAAATTATTCCCGAAGTGGTGAGAGTCCTCAAAGAACTCCGTCCCGCTGACACCGCACCTTTCATCATGCCTACTCATTGCCCAGTCTGCGGCCAACCAGTGGTGCGAGAATCAGGTGAGGCAGTAACTCGATGCGTCAATGCTTCCTGTGCAGCGATTCTCAAAGGCGCGATTGAACATTGGGTAGGCCGTGATGCCTTAGATATCAAAGGCATGGGAGAAAAATTAGTGCATCAACTTGTGGATAAGGGTTTGGTGCATTCCGTTGCCGATTTATATGACTTGACAGCAGATAAATTATCTGCATTAGAAAGAATGGGGAACAAATCGGCAGAGAAATTAATTGATGCGATCGCTCAATCAAAAAATCAATCTTGGTCAAGAGTACTATATGGTTTAGGCATTCGTCACGTTGGTAGTGTAAATGCTCAACTATTAACCGAGAAATATTCCACAGTAGAAGAGCTTGCTACAGCCAAGCAATCAGACATCGCCGGAATTTACGGCATTGGTGCGGAAATTGCCCAATCTGTATATCAATGGTTTCAAATTGATGCCAATCAAACTTTAATTTCTCGCCTAAAAACAGCAGAGTTACAGTTAGCTAGCACAGAAGAAACAATACTTAATGATGGCAATCAAAAGTTTGCTGGTAAGACCTTTGTCATTACAGGGACATTGCCAACTTTAAAACGAGATGAAGCAAAAGCTTTAATTCAGAAAGCTGGGGGAAAGGTAACTGATTCTGTTAGTAAAAAAACAGATTATCTCGTTGTTGGAGAAGATGCAGGTTCAAAATTAGAGAAAGCACAAGCTTTAGGAATTATGCAGTTAAGTGAGGCACAGCTACTAGAAATTTTGGCAGATTCAGACTAATTATGTGAACTACCCCACCCTAGCAAAGCTAGAGGGTGGGGCTTCTGTACTCATCGGCGAGTGCCTCAAACTAGTAAAGTAAATAAAAAAATATTTGGCTACTCCTCATACATCTTTTCCCTTATACATAAAAATTATCAATAAACTCTGCATCCAGATCATAAAAAGAATAGTACTGGCAGAAATGGAGTATTAACCATGAAGTACTTATTTCTCATTTGCATAATGATACTATTATTTATCACTCCTAGTGAAGCGATCGCTCAAGCAAAACAGCCCTATCCGCTAATATCTGGACTTGGTATGTTGCATCATCAAGTTTCCACAAATAATCCCCAAGCGCAAAAGTTTTTTGACCAAGGATTAAGTTTGATTTACGCTTTCAATCATGATGAGGCTGCACATTCTTTTCAACATGCTGCGGAATTAGATCCGCAATTAGCCATGGCTTACTGGGGTATTGCTTTAGCTCTTGGGCCTAATATTAACTTGAACATTGACCCCGATCGCGAGCAAGCTGCTTATCAAGCAATACAACAAGCTTTGGTACTCTCCACTCAAGCACCAATTCCAGAAAAAGGCTACATCGCCGCCTTAGCAAAAAGATACACCAACAATCCCAATATCGATTTATATAAACTAGCAGTGGATTATAAAAACGCCATGGCAGAGTTAGTCAAGCGTTATCCAGATGATTTAGATGCTGCAACACTTTATGCTGAAAGTTTGATGGATTTGCATCCTTGGCAACACTGGACAAAAGATGGTAAGCCACAGCCAGATACTGAAGAGATTGTCAGTATTTTAGAATCGGTACTCAAACGTAACCCGAAACATATAGGTGCTAATCATTACTACATCCATGCAGTAGAGGCATCACTTTCGCCAGCACTCGCCCTCGAAAGCGCTAGGCGACTGGAAACTCTAGCCCCAGCGGCAGGGCACTTGGTACATATGCCTTCCCATATTTATTTTCGTGTGGGGGATTATCTCAAAGCAATGCGGTCAAATCAACAAGCGATCGCTATAGACGACAAATATATCAAAGAATACCATCCTCATGGCATCTATCCGCAAATGTACTATAACCATAACGTGCATTTCCTGATGGTGGCTAGCAGCATGGCGGGGAGATATCAAGACGCCCTCAAAGCTGCGGATAAATTAGTGAAAAATGCGATCGCGATCGACCCTCATGTACCATTCCTAGAAGGATTCTTAGGCAGTAAAATGCTGATTCAATTACGCTTTCATGACTGGGACGCCATCTTGAAAACTCCGACACCTGACGCACAACTACCTACAACCTCAGCAGTTTGGCATTTTGTTCGCGGTATGGCAAACGCTGCCACAGGAAAAATAGCAGCAGCCACAAGCGAGAGTCAGGCATTGCTAACCGCTTCACAGACAATTCCTCTAGAAGCAACCATTGGTTTTAGTCCTGCCAGTCGCATTTTAGACATTGCTACAAAAGTTCTAGATGCTAAAATTGCCCAAGCCAAGAAAGATTATGAATCTGCCATTCAATTACTCAAAACTGCAACAGTAGCAGAAGATGCGCTCGATTACGTAGAACTACCAGATTGGTACTTGCCTACACGGGAATTATTGGGTGGTGTACTTTTGGCTAAGGGCGACTATGCAGAAGCGGAAAAAGTCTTTCGTGCCGATTTAGCAAAGAATCCTCATAACGGACGTTCTTTATTGGGTTTGCAGACAAGTTTGGAGGCACAAAGTATTAAATAATTCGTAATTCGTAATACTTCGACTTCGCTCAGTACAAGTTCGTAATTCGTAATTCACGTCTAATGTAAATTAGATATTAAAACGAATGATGATTTTGTCAATACCCTCACTCTAAATCTAGGTTAAGTACCATTTGGTAGTAGTAGTGTGTCAAGACTAAAATATTGCATTAAAAAGAACTCTTGTGGGATGCGCGTCTCGCCCGTCCGTGGCGATTGTTGTCAAGTTAACGTAGAACCGATGTCCCGCAAGAAACTGAAGTTCCTTGCTAATAGCAAAAGTCATCTCAAGATGACTGAATATCCCCCAAGATTTTGAGTCTACTTCAGTAGACTTGAGCTATTAGCCAAGAAATTTATTTCTTGGCGGGTGAGGAAGCCAATACCGAAGATATTTCTAGCTTCAGTTGACACCAATGGCTTTACGGCCCATCCCACAAGAAAACTTATTACATCATTTTAGCCTAGTCGCACCCTACAAAATTAAAGTTTTTAATTCACATTAGGCGTAATTCGTAATTAAGTTTTGTAATGGGGATTTAGCGCCAAGTCACCAGGGGGTAATTGGTAATAGGCCTATTACCCATTACCAATTACCAAATTCCTCGTCCACAAGGGGACGAGGAATTTTAAAGTTGCCTGACCAATGGCTGACCATCTTTGACTTCGCCAACTAAAACTACATCCGCACAATTGACGAAGATTCCATTTTCCAGAACGCCGGGAATATTATTCAGTATTTTTTCGAGGTTAACCGGGTCATCAATCGAGTCAAATCTGACATCCAAAACAAAGTTACCTTGGTCGGTGATTACTGGGCCAGCTTTTTTTACGCCCATACGGAGTTCAGGCTGACCACCGAGTTTTTTAATAGCATCGGTGACGGGAGTAATTGCCATGGGGATGACTTCTACTGGTACAGGAAAGCTTGAACCTAAGCGGTCTACTAACTTACCACTATCTACCACGACAATAAACTGATTTGCTAAGTAGTCTACGACTTTTTCACGGGTATGGGCTGCACCACCGCCTTTAATCAAATTCTTCTGGGGATCAACTTCATCTGCACCATCAATGGCAATATCGATGTGGTTAATCGCATCTAAGGTGGTAAGAGGCACACCATACTGTTTTGCCAACACTTCTGACTGAAACGAGGTAGGAATACCCACAATATCTTGAAGTTCGCCAGACTTGAGGCGATCGCCCAAAAACTGAATTGTGTACGCTGTGGTTGACCCTGTACCCAATCCTACAATCGAACCTGATTTTACCAAAGCGGCAGCGGCTTTGCCAACTTCTTGCTTCATCAACTTTACGGGGTCTGCTGCTGCTGTCATTCCCAAAAACTCCTGAAAAACTGACTATAGTCAATAGTAGTGGGCAGACAACGCCAAAACTTAACAAATTTATTCGTACAGCAGCAAAAAGTGTTCTTGTGATGCGTCAATTTTCAATTACTCTTTCGTTAGTAGCACTACTCCAAAACTTACCAGTAATTGTTCAGGCTCAAGTTCCCCAAACCAATTCTGGGATGCCATCTGATTCAATTCAACAAGTAATTACTGCCAAATGGATGACAAACTTTGCCGATGGCAATTTTTATGCAGAAAGATTGCTGAGTCGAGCAGAATTAGCCGCGATTATGGTGAAAGTCTTTCGACTGGATAAAAGACAAGCCGCCAGCAAAGAAAATTTAGTCATTCCCGATGTGCCTACTTCCCATTGGGCATTTAATGATATTCAGATAGTCTTAAAAACTGATATTATGAAGGGTTATCGCGGTAAGTCATTTTTCCCTAACCAAAGAGTCACAAGAGCAGAAGCTTTTGCGATTTTCGCCCAAGCTTATGGCGTATTTCAATTTTCTGATGATGCTGTGAATGAAATTTTAGCATCCAAACCAGATCAAGCATCAATCCCAGTATGGGCCAGAAAAGCGATCGCTACAGTAGTTTCCGAAGGATTTATCAACACAGACACCCAAGGCAATATCTCCCCCCTACGACCGGCGACGCGTGGAGATATGGCCTATGTATTGAGTAAATATTTACAAAGACAACAAAAACAACCAGAAACACCAGAAGTGCCCATTATTCCTGATAGTCCACAATCTCCCTAAGTAGAAAATAGATCTACGGTATACACATGTCTTGCTCAAAACTTTACCCTCGCTTTTCGCTACGCTCAAATATTTCCTTCTGGGAAGTTAAAAAAGGGATGCCCAACAGCTTAGGGTGAGGTTTACAAGGACTTTTGAGTGATTCGATTACTTGTACGTGTACCGTATAAGTAGAAATGAGGTGACAAAGGAAATTATGGAGGTTAATGTAACAAGTAACACTCGAAAACTTACTAATTACGAAGTAGTTGTTACAAAGCTATACTTTCGGCTACAACCAACTTAGCAATAGTCAGATTTTGTGGGCAACCCGACCGTGGGAAAATCAAAATACCGAAACTAGAGAATAGAGAGGAAAACACCATAGTATGCATCTGAGCGAAATTACCCATCCCAATCAGTTGCACGGTTTGTCTATTCGGCAACTGCAACAAATTGCTCGTCAGATTCGAGACAAACATCTGCAAACCGTAGCAGCAACTGGGGGACACTTGGGGCCAGGGTTGGGTGTTGTAGAATTAACTCTAGGACTTTACCAGACACTAGACTTAGATCGGGATAAAGTAATTTGGGATGTAGGACACCAAGCTTATCCCCATAAACTCCTTACAGGACGCTACAGTAACTTTGACACCCTCAGGCAAAAAAACGGAATTGCCGGTTATCTCAAACGCTGTGAAAACAAGTTTGACCACTTTGGTGCTGGACATGCTTCTACTAGTATTTCAGCAGCATTGGGTATGGCTGTAGCACGAGACATGAAAGGAGAAAAATTTAAAGCCGTTGCCGTTATTGGCGATGGTGCCCTGACTGGGGGTATGGCGTTGGAAGCCATCAACCACGCGGGACACTTGCCAAAAACTAACCTACTAGTTGTGCTGAACGACAACGAAATGTCCATCTCTCCTAACGTGGGTGCAATTCCTCGCTATCTCAATAAAATGCGCTTGAGTCCCCCAGTGCAATTTATCAAAGACAATTTTGAGGAACAATTCAAGCAAATTCCCTTTGTTGGTGAATCCTTGTCTCCCGAACTAGGGCGCATCAAAGAAGGGATGAAGCGCTTAGCTGTCCCCAAGGTAGGTGCAGTTTTTGAAGAACTCGGCTTTACCTACATGGGGCCAGTAGATGGGCATAATCTAGAGGAATTGATTGCCACCTTCCAACAGGCACATCAGATACAGGGACCAGTGTTAGTACATGTGGCAACTGTGAAGGGCAAAGGCTATGAAATTGCCGAACAAGACCAAGTAGGCTATCATGCCCAAACCCCCTTCAACCTAGTAACCGGCAAAGCTATCCCTTCTAGCAAACCCAAGCCCCCAGCTTACGCTAAAGTTTTTGCTCATACCTTGGTGAAACTAGCTGAACAAAATCCCAAAATCATTGGGATTACTGCGGCAATGGCAACTGGGACAGGCTTAGATAAACTCCAAGCAAAACTACCCAATCAATATATAGATGTGGGTATTGCTGAACAACACGCCGTCACTTTAGCAGCGGGGCTGGCGACTGAAGGTATGCGCCCCATCGCCGCTATTTACTCTACCTTCTTGCAACGCGCCTACGACCAAATAATTCACGATGTTTGCATTCAAAACCTGCCAGTGTTCTTCTGCTTAGACAGAGCAGGAATTGTTGGGTCTGATGGGCCTACCCATCAAGGTATGTATGACATCGCCTATTTGCGTTGCATTCCCAACATGGTACTGATGGCACCCAAAGACGAAGCCGAACTCCAACGCATGATAGTAACTGGTGTTAACCATACCAGTGGCCCCATTGCTATGCGCTATCCTCGTGGCAATGGTTACGGTGTTCCTTTAATGGAAGAAGGTTGGGAACCTTTGGAAATCGGTAAAGGAGAAATTCTCCGTACAGGCGATGATGTGTTAATCGTCGGCTATGGCACAATGGTCTATCCGGGGATGCAAGCCGCTGAAATCCTCAGCGAACACGGCATTGAAGCAACTTTCATCAATGCCCGTTTTGCTAAGCCCTTAGATACTGAGTTGATTTTGCCTTTGGCTAAGAAAATCGGACGCGTCATCACCCTAGAAGAAGGTTGTGTGATGGGTGGCTTCGGTTCGGCAGTAGCAGAAGCCTTGTTAGATGCCGATGTTGTCGTGCCCATCAAGCGTATTGGTGTACCAGATGTGTTGGTAGACCATGCCACACCCGATGAATCTAAAGCAGACTTAGCTTTAACTAGCCATCAAATAGCAGAGAGAGTATTGCAAGCCTTCTTTCAAAAACAACCATCTGCTGTTATCTAATGAAAGGGAACGCTTAACATCAAAATAATCTGATAAAAATAACCTCTCACTGAGAGGTTATTTTCGTCAGTAGCTGCTAAAAGATCTCATATCATGTCCGTTTAAAGACTTATGATTTGGCTGACGCGGAGATAGGGAGAC
>NZ_JCACKM010000032.1:0-54284 GCF_059505385.1 Desmonostoc vinosum | reverse complement strand
TTACACTGAGAGAGTTTTTTTACAAACTACCTGACTTTTCAAACAGCCTCTTAGAAAAATACCTTAATTTGTCGCATTAATAACTTAGGGCGTGTCATCCTTCTTAACCTTAAATTGCTTAAGAGGGTGTTTTTTCAAAAAATAAATTTTTATGACGATGCAGCTACTGAACGATCGCTATCAAGTTATCCGTACATTAGGTGCTGGTGGGTTTGGCGAAACCTTTCTAGCAGAAGATACTTATATGCCTTCAAAACGCCGCTGTGTGGTAAAACAGCTAAGACCGATTCAAAATAATCCTCAAATTTACCAACTCGTGCAGGAACGGTTTCAACGAGAAGCGGCAATTTTAGAAGAACTCGGCGGTAAAACTGCTCAAATCCCTTCTTTGTATGCTTATTTTTCTGCTGCTGGGCAGTTTTACTTAGTTCAAGAGTGGGTAGAAGGTGATACTCTAACTGCAATACTGCAAAAACAGGGTCTTTTTACTGAAAGTGCTGTCCAAGAATTATTGATAAGTTTATTACCCACTCTGGAGTATGTTCACTCTCAGCAAATCGTTCATCGTGATATTAAACCAGATAATATTATTGTGCGGCACCATGATTGCAAACCAGTACTCATCGATTTTGGTGCGGTGCGCGAATCTATGGGAACGGTTGTGAATTCCCAAGGGAATCCTACCAGTTCGATTGTAATTGGTACGCCAGGATTTATGCCCAGCGAACAAGCAGCAGGTAGACCAGTTTATTCGAGTGATTTATATAGTTTGGGGATGACTGTCATATATCTGCTGACTGGTAGACAACCACAACAACTAGAAACAGACTCGCAGACTGGTGAGATTGTCTGGCGAGAGTATGCTAGTCATATTAGCCCGATGATGGCGGGGATTATCGATCAAGCGATCGCTTATCATCCCCGCGATCGCTATCCTACCGCTAGAGCGATGCTAGATGCTCTGCAAAGTTCAGCAAATCCCATACCACCGACACAACCAGTACCTCAAATACCCACGCCAATACCTCCCACTATTCCTATTACTCCCCAATCTAGGACTCTAAAAAATAATCGTAGCAGTATTTTGATCGGCGGTTTAGTTGCAGGTGGGTTAGTTGGTGCAGCAGTAATTACAACTCAGGTATTCACAAAGCCACAGTCTCCAGAAATTCAGTCACAGACACAACAAACACCTTCATTAGTATCTCCTGATATTGCGCGATCGCCAACACCCGAAATATCAAATAACTCAAGTTCTTTACCTGTAAATATTACTCCGCCATCTCAGCCACAATCTCCGCGAATTACCCCACCATCTCCACCCAAACCTGCATCAATTACTCCACAATCTCCGCCGTCGGTTATTATCTCATATGCCAATGGTGATTATTCATGGCTTTCTCAAAAACTTGTCACTGATGCTGATTTAAATGGTAAAGACGGTTTGGAATTAGATATTATGCGAAATTCAATTTTTGCCCGTCATGGTCGCCGTTTTGATACTCCGGGCTTACAAGCTTATTTTAATAATCAATCTTGGTATCGTCCTTTGTATTCACCTAAGCAATTTCCCACTAAATTACTATCAAAAATAGAGCGGCAAAATGTTGAATATATTAATAAATACCAAAATCGATATAATTTAAGATATTTTAAATAGTATCTTCCCTACTCCCCACTCCCCACTCCCCACTCCCTACTCCCCACCCACACAAGTCAGTTCAAAAATCAAAGCAGACTAAAATTATTAAGAATTACGACGATATCTTAATTTAGTTGGGGAAAACAAATAATTGGAACTATAACGGGTATAGTATATTACTGTTAGCTACTAGTAGAGTCCAAAATTAAACTTTAAATTTGGAGAAATAAAAACATGCAAGAAATTGAAAGATTTTTTAGCAACATATTTAGTAGCCTTGCTGATCGCTTTAGATTTTCTGCAACGAATGCAGCTGAACAAAAAATCAGAGAAACCATAGATCAGCAACTCGATCAGCGCAAAAAACCCAAGCAAAACGAGCAAGAAGACCATAAGAATAATTCGTAATTGATAATTCGTAATTCGTAATTAATACTTTGAGGTTAAAGTTGGGGGCTTTAAATCAGTAATAAATTTATTTGTTTCCATAAACAAAGCTAGTTGCTATATAACTGTAACTACGAATTACGAATTACGAATTAGTAATTATTTAGTGGCGTTAATTTATGCAAACACTGCTAAACAATCGCTATCAAGTTATTCGGACTTTGGGCGGCGGTGGTTTTGGAGAAACTTTCCTTGCGGAAGATACTCAAATGCCCTCCAAACGTCGCTGTGTAATTAAACAGCTAAGACCGATTCATAATAACCCCCAGATTTATCAGTTGGTGCAGGAAAGGTTTCAACGAGAAGCCGCAATTTTAGAGGATTTGGGCGGTATTACTGACCAAATTCCCACTTTGTATGCTTACTTTCAATTGGAAGGGCAATTCTACTTAGTCCAAGAGTGGATTGAAGGCGATACCTTAACGGCAAAAGTTCACCGACAAGGGTTATTTAGCGAAAGTGCTGTCAAAGAATTATTAGTAAATTTATTACCAGTATTAGAAAACGTACACAATAAGCGGATTGTTCATCGCGATATTAAGCCCGATAATATTATCCTGCGTCAGCGCGATGCTAAACCAGTACTCATCGATTTTGGTGCGGTGCGCGAATCTATGGGAACAGTCGTGAATTCCCAAGGCAATCCCACCAGTTCGATTGTGATTGGTACACCAGGATTTATGCCTAGTGAACAGGCAGCGGGTAGGCCAGTTTATTCGAGTGATTTATATAGTTTAGGCATCACAGCGATTTATTTGCTAACAGGCAAACAACCGCAAGAGTTAGAGACAGATTCACGTAGCGGAGAAATTATTTGGCGTAGTCACGCTTTGAGTGTCAGTCCTACTTTAGCAGGAGTGATAGACCAAGCGATCGCCTACCATCCGCGAGAACGTTTTGCCACCGCTAGAGAAATGCTAGAAGCGTTGTACTCCGGGACGGCAGCCGCATTTCCACCAACAATGCCTTATGCTCAAACTCAACCAACAGTCAATGTCGCACCCCCGGTAACAATGCCAAACACAGTTGCGGTAAGTCCTGGGACTGTGAATCAAGGCAGTGGGCACAAGGGAATCCTTCTTGGTAGTTTGATTGTAGGTGGTTTAGTAGGTGGTGCGATCGTGGTTGGTTTGATTCTGAGCAAATCGACTGAACCAATTGTCCAATCAACTAACTCATCAGTATCTTCGTCAAATCGCAACGAATCGCCAGATACTAACACCTTACCACCGAATATAAATAACGAACCACGAGATAATATACCGACTGAGCAACCAGATATTAACACCCCACCACCGAATACAAATAACGAACCACGAGATAATATACCGACTGAGCAACCAGATACTAATACTAGCGTCCCAAGTCCTACCCCATCTGCTCAAATTTCTTCTCCACCACAGCCAGAAGTTGAGCGGACATCACCAGAAGCAGCTATACAAAGTTATTATGCAACCATTAATCAAGGTCAGTATCAAACTGCATGGAATCAGCTAGCCCCTAGCTACCAAAGCAATCGCCGCCTGCATCCAAATGGATATCTTTCTTATATCGACTGGTGGGGAGGACAGGTACAAAATGTAGATGTTGAACAAGTTAGTTTGATACAAGAAAATGCAGAAACAGCTACAGTTAATGCTCAGTTAAAATATCTACTCAAAACGAAGAAAGTCGTTACTAGTTCTGTGCGTTTTTCCCTTTTATGGGATGCTGAAAATAGCAGATGGGTTATTAGTGGTACAAAATAGATAAACATTCCTAAGTACAGAGTACTGAGTCAGTAAGTTCGTAGTGAGTTAGCGCGGTCTTGGGGGTTTCCCCCATGAGCGACTAACGAACCCGGAGGGTCAGGATTTTAATCCTTGTTTTCTAAGCACTAAAGTGCTGATGACAAGCCATCAATGAGCTAAATTTGGGGATGAAATAGTGTCAGAAATCTTGACAGAAGAAAGCTTTGCTCATGGTTTGAAAGTGATTGCTTCGTGCGATTCAGACTTAGCAGTAGTTCTCCAAACTCTGAGTTTTCCTCCTTTTTGGATACGCGAACCAGGTTTTGCAACGCTGATTCAAATCATATTAGAACAACAAGTATCTATAGCATCAGCTAAAGCGATTTTTGAGCGGTTGCAACAAACTATATCACCGATTACTCCAGAGCAGTTTGTCAGTCTCAATGATGAACAAATTAAAAAAATTGGATTCAGTAGACAAAAAGCTCTTTATGGGCGATCGCTAGCTGATTCTATCATTTCTGGACAACTTGATTTACATCTGCTCCACAAGATGGATGATGATGATATCAGGTCTACTTTGAAAAAAATTAAAGGTATTGGAGATTGGACTGTTGATATATATTTGTTGATGGCAATGCGGCGACGTGATAGTTTCCCGGCGGGAGATTTAGGATTAGCGTTAGCGATTCAAAAACTTAAAGGATTAGAGAAGCGACCTAAACCAAAGGAAATAGAAAGTATTGCGGAGCAATGGCGACCTTGGAGAGCAGTAGCAACGCGTTTATTATGGCACTATTATTTAAGTAAGTAATTTTATATAATTAATTTATGCAAGAGGTCTAATGCTTTAATTGTCCTCTGGCTTCTGCTAGGGGATAGAATCGAAATACTGTTTGTAGAAATGCTCTTGCTGCTTTTATTTCTTTGGTTCTTGTAGGTTGCCATCTATCAGGAAGGCAGAAAAGAAACTTAACTAAATTTTTAGTTTGCATTAGTGAAAGTTGACTAAATTCTAATCCTAGATAAATTTGTTCTTTATGCCTAAATTTTCTGACAATTTTGACTTTAAAATCTGTATCTGCAATTGCCGGAATATACAATTTAGCTGTTTCTGGTAATTGAGATAATGGCATTGTGCTAGGAATTTGAATTAAAGCTCCTCCTTCTGATAAGTCAAGAGTATGACCTTCTAGTATTTCTGATAATAATTTTAATTGACAGGTCAACTTATGTTCAAATCTTAAAAATCGGCGTTCTTGGGGAACTTCAATTGTTGACTGAATACAAACACTTAATAATGCTAAATTATAAAAACTCCAAGTTAAGGTAATTGCTAAACTAGCAGCTTCATCAGATGGATCTGCAATTCCTAAAAAGTGGCGTAACAAGCCAATACAATAGCAAATTGCGATTAATATTAAAGGGATACCAAGCTGCCAATTAATACTGATTTTTGACAAAACTACACCTTTGGGAGTAACTTTAAATCTAACTCCAAATGGCGAAATCAAGGTTTTACATACAGCGATAGTCACTGGTAAACACATCAAAATATCAAATACATCTGACCAAACAATTGAACGTAAACCGCCATTGAGCCAATTAAAAATACATAAATTAAAGATATAATAAGGAAGAAAGAAAATTAAAATTCCAGGAATAGTAGGATTAATCGCAAAGATATCAAAAATTAATGAGAATGCAGGTAAAAGTAAATAAAATAAACGAGTGATGGCAGTACACCAAAAAATGATCGCACAGAAATGAACAAGACGCTGTATGAAAGTCAGTCCTGAGTAAAACAAAGGTGGATGTTGAGGACAGAAAAATAATTGTAAATTTCCTTGTGCCCATCTCAATTTTTGATTAATATAGGCACTGATATTTTCTGGTGCAGCTCCCCCAGAGATTAACTCATTTAAATAAATAACTTTATAGCCTTGGTTGAGGAGTTGCATTGAAGTGTAAAAATCCTCAGTAATACTTTGAGTAGGAATCCCGCCAATTTCTTCTAATAGATTACGACGAATGATAAACGAAGTTCCAGAACATAGAGGTGAGTCTAAAGCATCTCTCCCAGCTTCCATATACTGAAAAGATAAATCGACATCATTGCCAATCAGATGATCGACTCTTAAATTTAACAAAAAGGAAGAAGTATTATAAAAATTTTGTGGAGTTTGAACAAGCGCAACTTGCGAATTTTGAAAAAAACCAACCGTGCGTTCTAAAAAATTTTGAGCAGGTACAAAATCAGCATCAAAGATAGTAATCAATTCTCCTGATGTGAGTTTCAAAGCATGATTGACATTACCTGCTTTCGCATGAGAACGGTCAACTCTATCAATGTAAAAACAACCCAAATATTGAGCAAGCTTTTGCACTTCTGGACGGCAACCATCATCTAAAAGGTAAATTGTTTTACGTGGATAATTAATTAACTGGCAACCGATGACTGTACGCGTCAAAATATCTAGAGATTCGTTATAAGTGGGAATTAAAATATCAACAGTTGGTTGATAAGTGCCATCAATAATTGCTTGCGATAAATAGTCAGCTTCTTGAGAACGATCGCGCACCGACACAGTTTGAGCATAAAAGCTGATAGTACTGATATAATTCAGTAGCTCAGCTAAAAAAAACAACACACTCAAGCTACCAATCCAAAAATTAGGTAGATACAGAGTACCCAACAGCCGCCACAGCATATATTGTGTCACTAAAGCGATCGCAATTATCCCCGCGATCAATCGACTCCAATACCCCGGTTGCGGAGAAAAATATTGCAGCAATATCGCCGCCACTACACTAAAACCAGTAGGTAAGCATATCTGCAATAATCCCACTTCTGTAGGGGCAAAAAAATTATGGCTAGCTTCCAACCAAGCACTTAATTCAATTTCCCATTCTGATAAGTCTATCTCTAAACCAAAGACACCAAACCCAACCACCAGCAACAGAGTTAAACAGAACCACCATAAACCTTTAAGTTCCACCTAGTTGCTTTTCCTCCCAAAGCGGGGAATAACCACCTCAACACTGCGTCCCACGTAACAAAACTCTTGGGAATTCGCAGGTTCAGACCACTCCACCCCGATGCGTAAAGCTACTTGACGCTTAGGTAAATCCTTGAGTAAACCAACCACATCTTCCCCCGCATTCATGCGTCCGACACCGGCACGAATAGCCAAAATCTTGCCTTGCCATCGCCGCTGAGTTTCCCCCAACAACTTAATTTGTACAGCCATTCCCGATGATAGTTGTGCCGCACTTTGTTCTGGTACCAAAGCCTCAACCCAACGGTTTTGACAATTAACCATTGTTAAAATTTCCTCATTTGGTTCTAGATATTCATTACTCCGAGATTTAATTGACCAAATGGGCCCAGCAATAGAAGCCTTAATCGCTGTCACCGAATCTATTTTTAATTGCTTCTCAATCTTACTTAACTCATTATTAATCGCTTGAATTTCCCCATTAGTACTTAATTTTTTTTGCTGAATTGCTATCAGTTCCTTAGCTAAATCTTGTTGATGAATCAATAATTGCTGTTGACGATTTTCTGTATCACCAATTCTCAACATAAAGTTAATTTGTACAGATGACAAATTAGCCTCATTAACTTGTAACTGACTTAAAGATTGCTGATAAGACTCAAAAGCCTTTTTCACATTTTCTTGTGATTGTTTAGCAAGAGATTGCAGTTTTTCAGCCTGACTTACCGAAACTACCTTTTCTTGAGCTAATTGTTGATAACGTTGTGCTTCCTTTTGGGCGATCGCAGCTTCTTCTTTTTGCCTTTCTAGCTCAGCATGAGATTGATTAATATACCTTTCAGTTTGTGATAATTCTAATTTTTTTTGTTGATTTTGTAACTGTTTTTGTTGTAATATTTGCTGCTCATATAGCTTAATTTTATGATCAAGTTGCCCTAAAATTCGTTCATAAGTACTAGCTTGCTCACGAAGACTTAGCAATGATTTTTGAGCAACACTTAATTGAGTTTTTAATTCTTCTCTACGTAAAATTAAAGTATTAGCTCTGGGGTTTTTCACATGACCCAAAACCCTATTAGGTTCCACCCATTCACCAGGAACATAGTGATTATTTAATTGTAAATTTCCCTCAATCGGTGTACGAATATACACAATATCACTATTGATATAAGCTCGACTGCTACGAATACTCAAAAGATGCTGCACAAAAAAAGTCAAACCAACCCCCATCACACCAAGGGCCAACACCAACCGAGTTGATTTAAAAACACTTGTACGTTTTGGAACTGGTAACTTAAGAAATATAACCTTAATAAACACTAAACCTCCATAGAAATAGGGAGTGGGGAGTGGGGAGTGGGGAGTAGGGAGTGGAGGAGAAATATATTTTTTACCTTTTTGCGTCTTTGCGTCTTTGCGTAAGACAAAAAGATATTAATCTATAGCAGTGCGTTACTACGTGAGATACTTCCCATTAAACAACAGGTGATAAATCTACCTTAAAAACAATATCGTTGTAATCTCCATCTCCACCCCCCGGTAAATCTTCAAAACCAAAATGGTTACTGCCCAACAACCGCAGATGATCAAATCCATCAGTATTAGCTCCTAAATAAGGGAAATAAATACTAGGATTATTACTAGCATTATCATCAATAAGTTGATTAATCGTGCCATCAATAATCAAGAAAGGCGCTAAAATATCTCCTCCTTCTATTTGAACATTAGTAACTGTGTGTGACTGATTATTAACTTTTAACTCCAAATCAGTTACTCGTCTTTGCATTGCCACTTCTATATAACGAGCATCCCCAGGATTGACTAACACACCAAATTCATCGCGGACAGATCCTTGAGCATTTTCTACCACGTAAAGTCCAGCGACATTATTCAAACTTGCTTCCCGCCAAACTGTAAATTGAGCAGTTAAAACTTGCCCATCAAATTCTCGTAAATCAATAACTTCACTTTGAAATAATCCTTGAAGATTAGTACCTATAGGGGCATCTTCATTAGTAACTTGCAAATTAATTTCTAGGCTATCAAAGCTGAGAGAATTATTAAATTGGTCTTGCCAACGGATTGTTAAATTCCCATCGTTGAATTCTTCAGTCGTGAGAGTAGTAAACTCCCCATTAGCATTAACCGCACTTCCCAACAAAACGCGATCACTTTTACCAGCAATCACCAAATCTGTCGTACTATCTTGTACCAGGTAGAATTGTAAGCGATCGCCTGCATTAAAACTCAATAATTGTTCGGAGTTAAATTGAGGAAATAGGTTGTGACTCAATGTTGAGAAAATCACTCTGGCAGGCTGAGGACGGTTAGGATTTAATGCAGCTTGCAAATATCCCGGAGAACCAGGAAGTAACCCATTAACTCGACCTTCTGCATCATCAACCACAAACACACCAATTTCATTAACTTGATTAGTCTTGATTTGGCTGACAGTGAATTTCACCTTCACCTTATCAACCCCAATCACAGAAAACAAATTGTTGTCTTCGTGTACAATTTTTGACGCGACTATCCGCAAGTTAACATTAGCTTTTGCACTTTTAAAACCAAACTTATCAACTAATTTGTAAGAAAATACATCATCACCCTCAAAGTTTTGATTGGGATTGTAAGTAATGAAATCATCTTCCAAATCATCAAGCGTGTCATTATCATTCAGGATTACTGAACCATAAGTAGGCAAATCTTCTAGAGTTAAGGATAAGCCAGATAAATCCAAATCTTGGTCATTTTTTAATAACTCCTTGACTTGAATTTGTGTCGATTGATTTGCAGCTACAGTTACCTCATCAGCTACAGGCGCTGGTGGGTTAGACTCACCCGTGACTTCTACAGTTACAGTTGCCTCATCAGTATTAGTACCATCACTCAAAGTGTAAGTAAAGGTATCCTTGACTACATCATTGGGAATAATCGATTGAGGAGCTGTATAAGTGAAAGAATTATCGTCATTTTGAGTGACCATTCCCCCCAAGGCAGAACTAGCTTGGAAACTATCAATAGTGGGGATACCGTTGATGCTGATGTCATTACTTAAAACATCAATCACTACAGGTGTATTTTCCTGCGTACTGGCTTTGTCGTTAATCGCATCTAAAACCAAAGCTTCATAACTACCAATATCCACCGTTTCGCCAGCGATGCGGAGTGCAAGGCGTTGGTCTGTTGTGATGCCAGCGACCGGCGGATTTGCACCCGTATTCAAAGCCGGACTATCCTTAACTAAGGCATGGGTGAGGGTTTGACCACCATTATTTTCCAAAACTGGGTTCAAAACTTGCTCAATTTCACTGATGCCAGCACTAGTAAAAGTTTGATCGCCTGTAGCAGTGAATGCGCCTGGAGAATCAACACCGATGAAATTATGACCTTGACTGGTGTAAACAACCGCTACCCCATCAATACCAGGATTGATATCTGGTGCTAGTCCACTAAAATCGTAATTGCCAGCGACGATGCTATTTTGCAGGCGAACTTCAGATGATGCACTTGGCTTATTATAAATACCGCCACCCATGCCATCGGGTTCACCGTCAACATTCGCCATATTCAGTGTCACAGTGGTATTTAACAGCTGCGTTAAGCCTGAACTTTGGAAAATACCGCCCCCATTATCATTGGCAATGTTGCCACTGATTGTACTATTAGTGAGATTGACAGTCCCATAATTGTTCGAGAGTCCGCCTCCGTCATCGCCAGCGGTGTTGGTGCTAATAGTGCTACCAGTAATATTCAAGGTGCTATCAGTACTAAAAATACCGCCACCTTCGTCTTGAGCCGTATTATCACTGAGCGTTGTTCCTTGCATATTCAGGGTTGCTTGGGCAAGGGCGATCGCCCCACCAATCCCTGCACTCTTATCACTGCGATCGGCTAGAGCTATATTCTTCGTCAGTTTACTATCAGTTATGGTTAAATTAGCGTTGCTAGCTGCATAGATAGCCCCCCCAGCAGTATCAGCCCGGTTGCTTGTGAAAGTGCCGTTCGTGATTGTGGTATTTCCTGTAATAAATAATGCTCCACCTTCTCGTTCCGCTAAGTTACGAATAAACTCAGTATCAGTAATCGTTGCAGTTGCTGAAGAATTGCTATTGCCATTGTTATAAATAGCCCCCGCCTGTCCACCACCATCATTCTCTGTAAAGGTGCTATCGCTGACAGTTAACGCCCCAGCGTTATTAAAAATCGCGCCTCCAATTGCCCCTGCGACGTTACGGATAAAGCGACTATTGGTAATTGTTACTAACCCCTCTTGACCGTTGGAGAAACCGTTATAAATAGCCCCACCTTGGTCTTTAGCGAAGTTGTTGATAAACGTCGTATTGTTAACCGTCAGAGTTGCTTGATAGTTACTACTAGCACCAGGATTAGCCAAACTAGAACCAGGATTAGCCGCATTCAGAATCGCCCCACCGATAGTTTTGCTGTAGTTATCGCGGAATACAGCATCATTGATAATCAGATTGCCTTGGTTGCGAATGGCTGCACCTTGATCTACACTAATCGAGCCAGAAATACTTTGCTCAATCCCATCCATACCATCTGCAATGGTTAACCCACTCAGTTCGAGAGTCGAACCGCGTTCAACATAGAAGATACGCGAGGCATTATTCCCACTAATAGTGAGATTTTTTGCTCCTGTCCCTACAATCTTGATGTTATTGGGCAACTTATGACCGACTAACAGTTGACCTTCGGTGAGAGTAATTGTTTGGGAACTGGTTATGTCTAAATTAAAACCGATAACCCAATCCCCAGCCTCAGAGGTAGCTATCTGCACAGCTTCCCGCAAGGATAGTTGACCATCGGTAAAATCTATACCGTCTTCTGTAGTTGTGACTAATAAGACATTACTGCCTACCAAATCAGGAACTGTAAACCCTGTGGATGTGTCCACAATGCCATTGACTAAGATGTTTGCCGTCTGGAGTCCATCTGCATCGTTGTAGGTAAAGCTATCTAAGGCATTCTGATTGCTGGCTAAATCGCTTAAGTTCTCTGCCGGTTTGTAGGTGAAGAAGCCTGTACCATGATTGATGACTGTACCACCAAGTTTGGTAGTGATGGGAGATGATGCCTCTACCGTAGTAGAACCAGAATTGAAGGTGACAGCTTCGTCTGTTGTAGTTGTGGCTAGAAAAACACCAACGCTACCCTGAAATTCTGTTGCACCAATATCAACTACAGAATTAATAATCCGGGGTTGTCCTGTGGCATCTATACCACCTTCATCCTTAGCCACCATGGGTGCAAAGGCATTATTGCCAGCATCAACTAAAGGGCTATTCGCTAATAGTGCATGGGTAAGTCGAGAACCACCTGCTACTCCATTCTCAGCTAAGG
Organism: Desmonostoc vinosum; assembly: GCF_059505385.1. Lineage (NCBI taxonomy): Bacteria > Bacillati > Cyanobacteriota > Cyanophyceae > Nostocales > Nostocaceae > Desmonostoc > Desmonostoc vinosum. The sequence continues at coordinate 42,102 of NZ_JCACKM010000032.1, read as the reverse complement.
TAGGATCGAGCAGCTGATTAATATTGGTGAGTCCCGTACTATCGAAGGTTTGATCTGTGGCTTCTTTAAACTCTCCGACACTATCCACACCAACGAAATTATTGCCTCGACTAATGTAAATGCTAGCGCCATAACCCCCATCTAACAAAGTTTCGCCTACATCAGGTGCAGAGTTGCCTTGATTCCCAGCAATGATTGTATTAGCTATTTTTGCGGTGGAATAATCATTAAATATGCCGCCTCCAACTCCCGTACCATCGGCGTCAGAGTCGGCAACGTTCAAAACTAAAGTGCTGTTAGTCAGGGTGAGTTTAGTACTCTTTTGGAAAATACCCCCACCGGAATTTTTGGCTTGGTTAGCACTAAAGGTTGTATTGACAACACGGGATAGGATATTGTCAGTGTAAACACCACCTCCTTGATCACCAGAATTATTCTTGCTAATAGTGGTACTGGTGAGAGTTAAGCTACCAGAACCTTGTTGATGGATACCACCGCCAGAACCATCAGCTGTATTACTATCAACCGTAGTATTGGCGAGGGACAAAACACCCGACTGACTAGCAATGCCACCCCCTGTCCCTTTGGCAGTATTTTCGGCAAACCGACTATCTTTTGTAATTAAGGTTGTGTTGTAGCCATCTAAAAGAACAGCACCGCCGTCTCCCGCAGTAGAAGCATTCTTTTCAAAGTTACTATTGAGAGCATTGACACGTGCATTGTTAGTAACATATAAAGCACCACCACCATTAATCCCTGTATTTTCAGAGAAGTAATTATCGGCAAGCTCTAGAGAGTAGGGATAAGCATCATAGCGTTGTCCATCGGTGACGGCGATCGCACCACCTTTTTGATTAGCGGTATTCTTTGTAAAGGTGCTAGTTTGAATAGATGCGATCGCTTCTAGCAGAATTGCCCCACCTTGATCTGCCGCTGTATTGTTACTAAACTCGCTGTTAATAACACCTAAAAGCGGATTACCATCATTTCTGCGATGATAAATCGCCCCACCACCGCTAGTAGCTTGATTATTGCGGAATTTGACACCATTAATAAACAGGTTGCCAGCATTATTGATTGCACCACCTTGATCGGCTAACCCATTAGCCAGGGTTAAATTTTGCAAGATGACACTTGGTAAGGGACGATTGGGAACAGCGGCAACTTCCGGTTCATTAAAGTTGCTATCAATTCTCAATAAACGAGTAGTGCCATTCCCATCAATTGTGATGTCGTCTAATGGCGACCCCAATATCTGAATATTGCTACTGATGACAAGCTCACTACCCAACGTGATGGTATGAGAACCAGAATCTAAATCGAAATTAATTTCTACATCGCCTACGGTGCGGTTAGCATAATTAATTGCTTCCCGCAGAGTTGTGACACCATTATTAATGTTATTGTCATCCGTATCGGCAGTACTGTTTACCGTCAGTTTAGTAATAATTGTGTCTGATGTAGAAACTGGCGGTAAAAAATAACTATTGAGTTGTGTTCCAGCTAGCGGTATAGTATCATCTGGCTGGACTTCATAAGCACCAATATCTGCTGTGCCTGTGCGATTTTTACCCCTTTGATCTGTAGTTAGGGTCGTATTACCATTGTCGAGGGCTATACTACCATTAACCAGTTGATGAGTCGGGATGTCGTCACCAGATAGGTTAGGATTAAGTACTTGAGTAATATCTGTAATGCTAGCACTGGCAAAAGTGCGATCGCTAGCATCTAAGAAAAAGCCATTGGTAGTGGCACGGCGATCAGTACCAATTAAATTGTTGCCCAGACTCTTAAAACTAGAGGTGGTGCTGGTGAAATTTGATTGCCCGATATCAGGAGCAATACCACTGTAATCAATATTACCTGCAATAATACTGTTGCGGACTGTAACTTTAGGTGTACTGTCATAGGATGAATTGGTGTATATTCCCCCACCAAAGCCCCGGAAGTCGCCATCACCATTCCCCACATTCAAGGCAACTGTCACACTATCTAAATTCAGTTTGCCGGAATTGAGGACAATACCACCACCATTATTTGCTGCTTGGTTCCGGCTAATTGTACTGTTAGCAATGTTAACAACGCTATCACTGCTACCATTGCTCGCAATCCCGCCGCCTTGTTCATAAGCAATATTGTCATGAATACTACTTTGGCTAACATTGATAGCCGCAGTGCCGGTGGTAAATAGCCCACCGCCTTCTTTTTGAGAATAGTTGTGGTCGAGAATGCTACGAGTTAGCGTTAACGAACCATCGGAGTTAGCGATCGCCCCACCAACACCAGCAATAGCTAGACGGTCTGCTACAGCCAGGTTATAGCTAAACTGACTATCAGTAACGGTGAGATTGGCTGTACTATTAGCATTGAAAACTGCACCACCTGCATTATCAGCCCGGTTATACAGAAACTTGTTCCTTGTCAAGCTAGCAGTTCCGGTATTGAAGATTGCCCCACCTTCTCTGTCAGCTAGGTTCTGAACAAAAGTACCGTCTGTAACTGTCAAAATGGCGCTGGGATTCGTCCCACCATTGTTATAGATAGCCCCGGCTTGATCGCCACCAAAGTTGTAACCGAAGTTGGTGTTACTAATGGTTAAACCACCATTATTGTTAAAGACTGCCCCAGCGATCGCTTGAGCGCGGTTTTGCTCAAAGCTACTATTGTTAATACTGACAGTGCCACCATTACCAGTAAAGCCGTTATAAATTGCCCCACCTTGGTCTTTGGTAGTGTTATTAATGAAGCGGGTGTTATTAATAGTAAGACTAGCATTGTATACGGGCAGTTCACCCATATCTCCAGCACTGCTACCATTAACGATCGCTCCCCCTATTGTTTCCGAGCGATTATCTCGCAATACACTATCATTAATAATCAACGTGCCATGGTTGCGAATTGCTCCACCTTGAGAAACGCCAGGAAAGGTAGAATTATTGGCACGGTCTATACCATCGGCTAAAGTTAAACCATTGAGTGTGAGTTGGGCGTCAACATCAACAAAAAACAACCGAGATTGTTGATTACCACTAATTGTTAAAGCATCTGCACCTGTGCCTTGGATCGTAATATTGCTACTAGGGAGAATGTCTAACTGTCCTTGGGTTAGGGCAATGGTTTGTTCTCCAGGTAAGTCAAAGCCGATTGTGCCACTTCCCAAACCATTTAAGGTGGCGATCGCTTCTCGTAAAGATGTCACCCCATCCCCGGCATCTACAATATCTTGATTGGTGGTGACAATTACTAAATTAGAAGTCCCAACATTAACTGTGACTTGAGCTGTGCTAGTACCACCATTACCATCACTCAGAGCATAGGTAAAAGTATCGCTACCCGTAAACCCTGCGTCGGGTGTATAAGTAATAGTGCTATCGGGCGTATCAGGATTATTGATAATTACTTGCCCATTGGTAGCTGGACTAGTAATACTAGTAATGCGTAGGCGATCGCTACTATCTATATCAGTGTCATTTACCAAAGGATTAAAAGTAAGTACCGTACTGATGACATCATTTACTCCTACTGGTGCTTGATTAACACCTGTCACCTGTACCTTTAAAGTTTTAACTCCCTCAATATCAGCATAAGTGATAGTATCAATCGCTGTTTCTCCTACAGCCAAAGTCTGGAAATCTGGATCAAGAGTATAAACAATCTGGCCATTACCTTGATAGGCGACATCAGCACCTAATTGACTTTCGGAATTAAGCGCCGTCAAAAAACTAGAGCCTGTATCGATGATTATAGATGCATCATCATTGACAGCAGCTATGGGAGTGCCGCTTGTGTCTGTAAACTCAACTGCCCCAATATCAATACTGAGATTCTGAACTCGTGGTTGCCCAGTCGCATCGGTTGGCAAATTTACCCAAGATGGTAGCCCCCCATCAATTGCTAAACTATTAGCGACTAACCCATGACTCAATGGTGAACCTAAAGGCGCACCATTTAACGCCAAGGTAGTATCTAAAACTTGACTAATATCACTAATACCAGCACCGATAAAAGTGATATCAGTGTACTCTTTGAACTGTTTGACTGTATCTTCACCAATTAAATTACCGCCTAAGCTGATATAAAGCCCTGAATAACTACTCGCTCTTGCGACATCTGCATTTTCAGCTGCTTCATTGCCTGCGATAATACTATTGCTAACTCTAATCGTCCCACCATCGTTAAAAAATCCGCCCCCCCGACCGGAACCGCTATTATCGCTATCCGCCACGTTGAGAGTTAAAGTGCTACTATAAACGCTGAGTTTACCCTTATTGAAAACTGCTCCTCCATCCCCAGTAGAACGATTACCGCTAAAGGTACTTTGGATCAGTTCAATATTACCGCGATCGTCAAAAATCGCCCCCCCAGCCACAAAACTCGGCGAGTTAACAGCCCCACCAGCTTGGTTATCAGCAAACAAAGTCCGAGTAGCAGTGAGAGGTTTACCAGCATTATAAATAGCCCCTCCCAACGCCGCTGCTTTATTCGTTTGGAAGGTAGTATCCGTGAGGCGTAAAATTCCCTGACTGAAAATAGCTCCCCCCACACCACTGCCGCCACTACCATCTATGACAGCTTCGTTGTTTTGGAAAGTCACCCGACTAATATTCAGACGTGCATTTTCATCAGTGAAAATACTCCCCCCCGCCTGATCCTTACCATTAATCAGAGTGAGATTTTGCAGGGACAATTCCTGCAATTGACTGACATAAAAATGACGGTTATTGTTACCACCATCGAGAGTGATATCTGCCGCATCCCCGCCATCGATAGTGATATTCCCAAAAACACCCAAACTACTGTTGAGGAAGATAGTTTGTGGATATGTCTCAAAATCAAACGTAATTAGGTGAGCAGTATTTTTATCACTATTAGCAGCATTGACAGCTTCTCGCAGAGTAGTAATACCATTACCCAAGTCGCCATCATCAGTATCAGCAATGCTATTAACTACAAAAGTGCCGAGAATACCTTGATAGTTTGCTAATACGTGAGGTTGAAATATAGCTATAGGATTGACTGCACCTGTTCTAACACTGTGACAAGGCAACTTTGCAAGGTTTAAATTTTCCGCATCCCCATCTCCCCGCGTTCTTGCGTCAACCTCAATCCAGTAACTCTGGTTTGGTGAAGTACTAGCTTCTAGATGCCAATTACCCCCCAAAGCAGAATTCCCCGTTAAAGTCCGAGAAGCAGCAATTTCTACCTTTAATATGTGATGCAGTTGAGATAAAAACTCCTCTCCAGCATTGCCAGCTGCTACTTGACAACCATAGATGAATAACTCACCTCCAGGCTGAAAGCACTTTGACCATTTATGTAGCGCAAATTTATACTCAGCAATCGTTGCCAAACTTAACTCTGTATTACCGAGGTGCAAGCATCCTGGAGAACCATGACTAATCAGATGAACTTGTCGCCAACCATAACCTTGTTGCAGAATTTCAGTAATTTGTTTGACACCATCTTGGTGAGCATCTACGACTGCTATCTGTACGCCCGATTGCACACCGGATAATAAATATAAGTAATCTTGTACTTGAGAATCTACTATTAAAAGTATTGAAGAATTAGTACTTATAGATACACTTAATTTTTCCGTAACAATAGCTAGATTAACAGCACAGTAAGACATAAGTATTTGTGGGAATTATAGACGTGCAAACAAAAATTTGTCTTTAAAGTAACTTGGCGTTTGCATACTTGTCAGTAAGTGAAAGTACGTAAATTAAGGAAATTGGGAGTGGGAAGAAATATTTTCATCTGTAGTGAGGACTTTAGTCCTCGAATATTCAAGCACGCTTTGTTATGCGTAGTGTCTTTTTAATGAGATAATTTCTTATTAATAGCTCAAGTTTTGATCTGAAGCGATCGCTATGACAATCACCCTTTCCCAGCAAGCCTTTGATGAACTATTTCAGGAAACAGTAGAACCTGACCAACACCCAGATCCAGATGATGTATTGGACGTGGTATACAAATATCCCCGACGGTTGGGACAAGGTTACTGGCGGAGAATTCAGTTACGTCCAGGATTGGAGTTGATCATTGGCAAATTGCAAATGCGCGATCGCATGATCATTCTACAACCAGAACAAGAACATGATTGGTTAGAGTATCACTTTCATTTTTCGGGAGAACATCACGATCAATATAGAAAGGTTGGTGGGGGAGAATACAGTTTCGTGGGAAGTGGACTAGATCCCAAACAAACGAGTGATTGTTCAGATAAAAACTCTTTTTTGGAAGTAAATATCCTCATGCAGCCGGAATTGCTATATTCTTTTGCTGCCAATCAACAAGGACAATTACCTCAAGCGTTGCAACCATGGATTCGGCAATCGCATCAAACCTATTACTGCCGTTGTGGAACTGCCACACCTGCAATGCACACTGTTGCATGGCAAATTTTTAAGTGTCCTTATCAAGGAATCGCCAAGCGGCTGTATCTGGAAGGCAAAGCTTTAGAGTTAATGGGGATATTGATCGCACAGGAAATCAAAATTAAGGATGCTCATAACCACCCTCACACTTTAAAACCGGATGTAGTAGAAAGGGTTTACCATGCTAGAGATATTCTGGTGAAACGACTGATGCAGCTATTTTTTATAACCGAGATCAATTCAGAGTTGCAGTTAACTTCAAAAATCTATTTGACGTAGATTATTTTGAAAGTTCGCTAGGTAATCGTGTTTATTATGGACAGCCATTTACAGTGCAAGGAACTGTTTCTTGGCAGTTTTGAGCGTAAAAGGGAATTGAGAATTGGGAGTGCTGAGTAAGTGTTAGACTAAGCATCTACCATGCAATCTAACATTATGGTGCAAGTCTCGCTTTGCCCAAACGCTGCTTTTCATACCATTGGGCGATCGCTGGTGCCCAATCTGCAAAGTGAGGCCACATTAATTCGCACAATTTTTGAATTTCCAATTGTGCGTCCTTTTTATTACGTAAATCACAAAAATGCAAAAATGACCGCAGATTAAAGCTAACGACAAAATGCTGACGATAATCAAAAGGTACTTTACCTCTTGCATGTTCTTCCGACATTCCACCCTCAAAATCAGCTTTGTATCGTTTGGCTGCTTCTAAACACCACTCTAAATCTGCTGCTCGTTGCTCTGGTGAGTAGTAATATTTTTTTCCTTGTCTATCAGTGTAATAACCAACAGGACGTAGATAAAAAACATCTTCTATGTCTTTTCTACCTTCTATTACATCAATAAATTGATTACCTGTATAACGAAAAGATTGAGTATCGAAAGATACTCCTACCCGATGAGTTCGAGCCTGCTGCATAACGCTGTGGGGAAAATAGCCACAGTTGAAAACAATCTGGGGATGCTCTAAAGGCCCGTAATGCCCCCTTTCACCAGCTAAAAGTCGCTTAATAATGATTTCGCCAGCTTGGGACTCCGAGGGCCATGAGTCGCGCTCATCAAACACGAACCCATCGGTATAGTCTTGATGCATTGCCGCATAAATCACTTGCTGCGGGTTTGATGTTTTGGCAATAACTTCTACTCGGAATCGATGCATTGGCTGTTATGGATGGGATTTGTAACTAAGAGTGCTGACTTAGAAGGAACAAGGAACGGAGCTTTAAACTCGATCCACCATCATATCTCTTTCGGCAGATTCAGAAACTTTACAATAGTTAATATACTTGTTACACTTCTTTACATGAAAAAACACAGGGGATAAAGATAATGCGTACAAATGCCTCCATAGTTGACGATCAGGGCAAACTAAACAATTTTGCGATCGAGCCAAAGGTTTATGTAGATGACCAAGGCGATCGCACTGGCTTTACTCATTATGCGGAAGTACTCAACGGTCGTTTGGCGATGATTGGTTTTGTTTCTTTAATAGTCTTAGAAGTATTGACAGGACACGGTATTTTTGGTGTTTTGGCAAATCTATAAAAGGGAACAAAAAACACTTCTTCTTTTGTCAAAGACGCTACGCGTAGCTTGCTACGCGTAGGAGTACGACTAAGCTGAGTACATCGCAGGGGACAGTGACCGAAAAGATGGGTACAAGCCCCGTGCTTCGTTTCCCGGCTTTTTGATAGACTAGAGGAATCCGCAACACAGGCAGAGGCTCGCACTTCGGTGGAGGAACCTGTCTCGCAACGGGCGGCAAATCCTGAGAAAGTTTTGGCTCCTAGGGAGCGCACGGAATTTTCTCTACTCATCGGCGGGGCACGTCGAGGTGAAGCTTGGTGAGGGTAAAGTCGATGGACTAAGCGCGATCCAAGAATCCCCGAACTTCAGGACGGGGAGTGTCAAAATATACTGTTAACAGTAAACATTTTCAGGGTGAAATATGGCTTTAACCACTTCAACAATGTTGCCTTTAGGCACTAAAGCACCAAATTTTCATCTACCCGAAGTAGTATCTGGAAAAACGATTTCACTTTCTACTTTTGCCGACAAAAAAGCATTATTAGTAATGTTTATTTGTCGTCATTGTCCTTTTGTTAAGCATGTGCAAACAGAGTTAGCGCAGATAGGAAAAGATTACTCTATGAGTGATTTGGGGATTGTTGCCATTAGCGCTAACGATGCCAAAAACTACCCAGATGATGCACCAGAATCATTAAAGGCAATGGCTACAGAACTTGGGTTTAATTTTCCCTTATGCTATGACGAAACCCAAGAAACGGCAAAAGCTTATACAGCAGCCTGCACACCTGATTTTTTTATATTTGATAGTTCAGACCAACTTGTTTATCGCGGACAATTAGACGATAGCCGCCCTAGTAATGGTAAACCCGTAACTGGTGCAGACTTACGCGCAGCTATAAAAGCAGTACTAGCGGATACATTGATTACAACCGAGCAAAAGCCGAGTGTTGGTTGCAATATTAAATGGATATCAGGGAATCAACCTAGTTATTTTGGTTGAGGAGATGAGGAGGCAGGGAGCAGGGGGAAGGTTGTATATAAATCTCTCCGTTGCACCCTGCCCCCTTCCCCTCTGCCTCTTCCCAGTTCCCTAACAATCAGTGCTTAATTTCTAAGTTAAGAATGTAGCGTCCTAGTTGGACTTTTTCGGCCCACAGTTCGTATTCTAAACGTAAATGCTCTGGTAAGGGATGTCCGTTAAGGGTGAGAGTTTTAGTAAAATTACGTAAGCGAATAGGATCGTTAGGTTGCAATGACTCGATTGGCAACCAGTAACGGCTAATGCCATAAACACCCTGTTCCCAGAAATGGCGATAGCTTACTTGAGCATTGCCTTGCATGGTCATGATTACCCGGTAAGGGGAAATCTCCAACCATAAAATTCTGGGACTGCTGGGGGCGTAAGCGCTACTCCTCTTTTGAGGAAGTGTATCCTCTGGACTATGAAAACTTGCTACTTCGCAACTAATTAAAGGTGGTGCAGTCAATAGTAAATGAAACCGATTTGTGTCTTTTTGGTACAGCGTCCCGGCAGTTTCGACAACAGACCAGATAGGTAAATCAGTGGAAATCAGTGATAAGCACACGGGCTTGCGGTGATGGGTCAGCATGGGAGCGATGAGGGCTAAAAGCTATTGAACAAGATGAAATGTACACTAAGGTATCTAGCAAGTCAGCGTAAGCAACTAAATGGTAAAACATGCTTAATCTTAACTGAATCTGCTGATTTGTTAAGTTGGATAAATCAGCATGTAAAAGCGTAGTATGTGAGCCTAAACAGTAAAAACAGCACTTTTTTTGGGGAGTGCTAACCCAAAACTCCGTCTTGAAAATAGAGGTTAGGGATTAGGGGCTAGGGGCTAGAGAAGAGGGATTTTCATGCTCTGGTTATGGAATTGCCCATGATAGTCTAGCTTGTAAAGATTTTTGTGAATACTCTCAGCCTACAACCTTAAGACATTAGAAGTTGTTGTAAAAGCTGAGAAACTTTCTTAAAAAAGACAACTGTAGGATAAATAAGGGTGGCGAAGTAACAATTGAATCAAGAATCTCTGTTGCTTAGCTATGGAGATTATGCAAAACTTTCGGTGTATTCAAAAGCCAGTGTATCCTAATGTCGGCTTCTGTCATAACCCTAGAAACTCACGAAGACCTTTCTCATAAATTGATTATTCAACAACCCACCTCTGGGTTATCTTTACAGGGTCGTATCCGTGTACCAGGAGATAAGTCTATCTCTCACCGGGCGCTGATGTTGGGTGCTTTGGCCCAAGGTGAGACTCAAATCCAAGGATTACTTTTAGGAGAAGACCCCCGCAGCACTGCTGGCTGTTTCCAAGCTATGGGTGCAGAAATTTCTGAACTCAACACGGAACTGGTACGGGTTAAGGGTATTGGTTTAGGAAATTTACAAGAACCAGGCGATGTGTTAAATGCTGGCAACTCCGGTACAACCCTGCGGCTAATGTTGGGAATATTAGCATCTCATCCGGGGCGCTTTTTTACTGTAACAGGTGATAGTTCCTTACGATCGCGTCCGATGTCCCGTGTAGTTAAACCTTTGCAACAAATGGGGGCCCTGATTTGGGGACGCAAAGATAATTCTCTAGCCCCCCTAGCAATTCAAGGACAAGCGCTTAAACCCATTCATTACAATTCCCCTATCGCCTCAGCTCAAGTTAAATCCTGCATCCTGCTTGCTGGTTTGATGACCGCAGGACAAACTACCGTGACTGAACCCGCCCTGTCTCGTGACCACAGCGAACGAATGCTCAGGGCTTTTGGGGCAGAACTCAGCATTGACCCAGAAACCAATAGAGTCACTATTACTGGGCCTGCTCAACTACATGGACAATCAGTAATTGTACCAGGCGATATCAGTTCTGCGGCCTTTTGGTTAGTAGCTGGAGCCATTGTACCTAGTTCGGATTTACTCATTGAAAATGTAGGTGTAAATCCCACTCGCACTGGTATTTTAGAAGCCTTATCACTGATGGGGGCGGATATCCAACTAGAAAATCAGCGAGAAGTTGCTGGCGAACCTGTAGCAGATCTACGAGTGCGTCATAGTCGGTTGCAAAGCTGTACTCTGGCTGGAGATATCATCCCTAGATTGATTGATGAGATTCCGATTTTGGCAGTGGCGGCGGTATTTGCCACAGGTACAACGGTAATTCGAGACGCTGAAGAGTTAAGGGTTAAAGAAAGCGATCGCATCGCTGTAATGGCCCAACAACTCAATAAAATGGGAGCTAAGGTAAGTGAATTACCCGATGGGATGGAAATTACTGGTGGTACTCCCTTAGTAGGTACTGATGTAGATAGCCATACAGATCATCGCATAGCCATGAGTTTAGCGATCGCTGCCTTGGTTTCCCAAGGTATCACCACGATTCACCGCGCAGAAGCTGCTGCTATTTCTTACCCTAACTTCACTGCTACGCTACAACAAATTTGTAGCTAGTGACTAGGGGCCATACTATACCTGATGTGATTGGTAACTGCTATAAGAGTTTGGCTTATTTTCTCCATTCCCAATTCCCCATAACTATTGATGTCTTGCTGTTAATTCTGTGCCTTTGCGCTGTCTTATTTTACTGCTACGGAATTTATGCGGCGATCGCTTTTTTAAATCATCCCCATGTTATCGATCCCGAATTCCAGCCAGCGATAACCATTCTCAAGCCAATTTGTGGGTTAGATGCTCAAGTAGATGAAAATCTCACCTCATTTTGTCAGCAAGACTATCCAAAATATCAGATAATTTTTGCTGTGCGCGATCGCGAAGACCCTGTTATTGATGTTGTTAAGAAAATTATCCAGCAGTTCCCAGATGTGGATATTCATTTGGTTGTGAGCGATCGCATCATCGGGGCTAATCTCAAAGTTAGTAATCTAGCGAATGCTGTCACTGCCGCCAAACATGAAATCTTGCTGATAGCAGATAGCGATATTCGTGTTGGAGGGGATTATTTACAAAGAGTCATCCAACCACTCAAAGACGAGAGTGTTGGTGTAGTCACCTGCTTGTATCGTTCCCTAGCTCAAGGATGGGTAACAACTTTAGAAGCCATCGCTACTGCTACTGATTTTCATGCAGGGGTTTTGGTTAGCAATCAACTAGCAGGGATAAAATTTACCTTTGGTTCTACGATTGTAATACGTAAACCAGTGCTAGAAGCGATCGGTGGATTTGGGGCGATCGCTGATTATTTAGCAGATGACTTTCAACTTGGCTACCAACCAAGCAAAGCAGGTTACAAAGTTGTACTATCCGACTATGTGGTTGAACATGTCTTAGCTACTAGTAGTTTAGCTGATGCCATACAGCGCCAAATTCGTTGGGGACGCTGTATTCGTGTTTCTCGTCCTTGGGGTTATCTAGCACTACTTTTTACTTACGGTACAGTTACTAGTTTGCTCTTATTAATTGCTGTCGGCGGTTCAAAACTAGGCTGGAGTTTGCTGGCTATCACCTGGACAATGCGGTTATTAATGGGTTGGGTAGTGGGAGTTAAACTACTCCACGATATGGCTGCCAAAAAGTTTTTGTGGCTTATCCCTTTATACGATTTAATTCGTTGTGTCATTTGGTGCTGTGGCTTTGTGGGTGGAACAATTGAGTGGCGGGGGCAGCGTTTGAAGTTGATTAAGGGTGGTAAGTTAGAAACAATTTCGCGAATTTGTAATTAAAACATGGCGTGACACAAGGATGTTGCTAAACCCGCCTCTACTTACCCATGTGATAAAAATCTCTTGTCAATTCCCATTACCCATTCCCTATTTTCTAGATAAACTCATCAGACAAAACATAACTTAGCTATTGTTTTAGCATCATTAGCTTCTGGGAAAGATTCGATGGTTAAATTATATTTTTTATCAGATACTTCTTTAATTATTTGTTGAATTTCTTCAGGTTGATAAAAAGCCATATCAAAATTGGTCAACCTTTGTAAGATAGGAAAATTATCTTCATTTAGGAAATATATACTTATTGCCAGCTTGGCTAGTTTCATCATTAAAGCAATGGCTCTCTTTGCACAATACTTTGATTTTTCTCCATATTGGTTAGGCTGATCGTAGTTGACACCAAGTATACCTAAAGAAATGACAATATCATAATATTTATTACTCCAATCATCTGCTAAAAAATCTCCTTCGATAAAGTTATTTCGTTCATCGCTACCATATAGTTTTTTAGCTTCTTCAATAAAGTTAGGTAATATATCAATACCTGTATAATTTCCTTGAAAATTCTTATTTTCTCTTAAGTGCTGAACCAAAGTTCCATAACCACATCCAATATCTAATACACTCTTGATATTTTGCCAATTAATTTCATGATATGTTGTTGCAACTTCAAATCCTATATATTGAAGAGTGCAGGATTCCCAGCCAACTCGTTTCGCTATTTTGTCAAATGAATTGTCATTTGAGCGAGATGCTCTATCGAGATAAAACGCCTGAGTTTGTAATTTATATTCTTCTTGATTATACATTAGATATATTGCTTCGGGTATAGAGTAACGTCTGGTAAAAGGTTCGTCTGAGCCTTTTTGTATATGCCTTGATTACGAAATTATACCAATTCCCCAAAATCAAGGAACAGTTCCAAACCAAAAAAATCAACAACCTTGATTTTCTGAATTACACCCAACGCGAATTAAAAGCTTTAATTTTGTAGGGTGTGTTATGGACGAAAGTCCTAACGCACCGAAGTACTCGGATGGTGCGTTAGCCTACGGCTTAACTACTTGACTTTCAGAATTACGAATTATGTTAGCGAGTCATCGAGCGTCGGTACGAGCGTCAGCATTAGCAACACAGAAGCGTCGCATCATTACGAATTAGTTTGAGATATGCCTTTTGTTAGAAGAATAATAAGATTTTTATAGTTATTCTGAAGTTGTACTCAAATCATTTGTGAAAATTAACAACAATCAACCAATGGAGTGTTGGCATGAAGAATTTAATTTCTAACGTGATTTCCTTGTTTAATGGGCTTCAAGTAAAACGTTTTTTAGCTGTTGTCTTAGTTGGTTTCCTAGTATTGACCACAAATGTTATTCCAGAACGCAATAACGACATTTCGAGTGGGAGAGTTCGCGAGCTGGTAAATCAAAATGATGCTCAAAGACCCAAAACAACAGGACAATGGAACAGAGAAGCTCGCGAAACAGAAGGTAATCCTGGTGAACGACTTCAGAAGATTGGTAAAGAGTCAGCAGAAGCTTTGAAAGAATTTGGATCGGGATATGTAGAAGGCGCTCAAAAAACTGCTCGTGATGTTCGTGAAGGTGCGACACGAAACAGGTAGAAATTGGAATTCTGAAATAATCTCTTCTGTCTTTAGATAAAAAGGCGATCGCACCCAGTAGAAAATTGAGTGCGATCGCCTTTTTTATGTCTGTAAAATTAGCCAGTTAACTTTAACACCAACAATAAAAGTTTTGTATTGAGACAAAAAATTTGGATTTATGTCCTAAAAATTATGCATATAAATGGCTATATATCTAATAATTTTACATATTTAATTCTCAATTAACCAATAAAATTGAGAAGTTAATTTTGCTCGTGATTCAGAAAGCAAAATAACGCTATCTAAATCAGAGTTAGTATTTATGAATATCTTTTTCGGCAAAGTAGTTCTTGTGACGGGTGGCGCTTCTGGCTTAGGAAAAGGTTTATGTGAAACACTTTCGCGGCATGGTGCCAATGTTGTAATTGCAGACATCAATATAGAAAACGCACGTTTACTCGCAAAGCATTTACAGCAAGCGGGAGGACAAGCAGAGATTACTAGCTTGGATGTCACAAATTCCGTGAATGTGGCAGAGAAAATTACAGCAATTATCCGTAAATATGGACGTATTGACTATGTATTTAACAATGCTGGCATTGCAGTAGGGGGTGAATTTCAAGAAATTGATCTAGCTGTTTGGCGGCGAATTGTAGATATCAATCTGCTAGGTGTTGTCAATGTTATGTATGCTGTATACAAACACATGGTACGTCAACGTAGTGGTCACATCATAAATATTGCTTCAATGTATGGTTTAGTGCCTAGTCCCTTGTCTACTGCTTATGTAGCAACTAAACATGCTTTAACTGGTCTTACTCAATCGCTAGCATCTGAGGCTAATAATTATGGAATTAAGCTGACGGTTGTATGTCCAGGCTACATTGATACTAATCTTTTCCAAAATGGTACTTACGGTAAAAGTTTTGATATCAAGCATCTAAAAGCCCGTGTTCCTTTCAAGTTTATCGATGTGTCAACTGCTGTTAAAAATATA
The DNA here is from genome assembly GCF_059505385.1 of Desmonostoc vinosum. Taxonomy (NCBI): domain Bacteria; kingdom Bacillati; phylum Cyanobacteriota; class Cyanophyceae; order Nostocales; family Nostocaceae; genus Desmonostoc; species Desmonostoc vinosum. The sequence continues at coordinate 26,900 of NZ_JCACKM010000032.1, read as the reverse complement.
CTGCGTGGGGTGGAACGCGAGCAATTAATCATAGTATTTCCTAAATATGTGCATGTTTTATGGTGGATATATCGTCTGAGTCCGCAGTTGATGTATAACATCAACAACCTCGTCATGCGTCAACAGCGTCGGCGTTTTGGTTCCCCTATTCGTGACTAGGAGTGTGGGGCAGGAGTGTTAATTCGTAATTCGTAATTCGTAATTCGTAATTCGTAATGACGCGACGCTCCTGCGTCGCTCTAAGCGAAGCTATGCCGCAGGCTTTACGCTGACGCTCGTACCTCGCTACCGCTGACGCTCGAGGACTCGCTACCGCTTTGCTAACGCTAACGCTATCGAGGACTCGCTACCGCTGCGAAGCGCGTAATTCGTAGTTAAAAGTACATTGACTTACCAAGATTCTTGCTGATCTTTGTCGCTAAATAAACCCAATAGTGGGCCGAGAATTGCTCCGAAGAGGAAACCACCTGCATGTGCCCAGTAAGCAATACCGCCGCTTTCCATACCAATGTTGGTGGGTGTTTCGAGACTAGCAAGTCCATAGAAAGCTTGCTGGATGAACCAAAATCCTAGAAAGAAATATGCAGGAACACGGAATGTGGGGAAGAAAATACCCAAGGGTACTACGCCGAGAATTTCGGCTTGGGGAAAGCGGAGAATGTATGCACCCATCACACCAGCGATCGCACCGCTTGCTCCTAATGAAGGGATGTTAGAATTCTGAGCAAAGAACCATTGGGATAAAGCTGCCAAAACCCCACATGATAAGTAAAACAGCAAATATTTGGCGTGTCCTAGCTTATCTTCGACGTTGTTGCCGAAAATCCACAGGAATAACATATTGCCAGCTAGATGCAAAAAACCACCATGCAGAAATTGGGAAGTGATTAAGGTTGCCCACTCTGGAACTGGTTGATTAATTGAGACACCACCAAAGCTTAAAGTCAGTTCTTGCGGAACGACAGCCGCTAGGTGCAAAAATCCGTCTAATGCTTGTGGTGGTAGACTAGCTTCATAAATAAAAGCGAGGACATTGACGGCAATCAATCCAAAAGTCACATAGGGTGTGATTTGTGTAGGATTATTATCTCTAATTGGAACCACGAGCGTTTTTGATGATAATTAAGACACTAGCTATACAATACTGAAATATATGAGTAGTTTCTTCTACCTCGTGGATATTTCGCTAAGATTTGAGATTGAGGACGGTTAATCCTTGAGGAAGATCGGGCGATCGCTACAAGAATTTCCAAATAAATATCCTATTGCTTTTAACTAGTTCCGTAGGTTTAAGTCCCCCGGTTCTATAATCGGCAGTCGGCAAGTTTTGTAATGGGGATTTAACCCCGATACAAAACTTAATTACGAAATTACGAATTACGAATTACGAATTATTTAATAGGGGAAAGAAAGTCGTTTTGATTCGGTAAAATCGGCTAATTTATTTCTTGAAGTTTGCTAACGACCTGCTTGATTTTCCCCAGCTACATTTAATATGAACATACTATTAGGTATTCTCAAATGTGCATGAATATCACTTAATTGCACATTTTCTGGTAATTGATGCAGCACTACACAACATTTTTGTACTGCTGCTTGATACTCTCGCCATTGCTGACGAATTGCGTTACTGGCAGCATCTTTACCTAAGTCAGAAAATTTTAGCCCAGCGCGAGCTAGCCAAACTTCTACATCTGTTGTTTCACCAACAGATGTGGATATAAAATTGGTGTTCCTCATAAATTTAGCCTGTCTTATTAAAAAAATTGATGAATTGCTAGCAATTATTTGATTGCGTCTGTCTCATTTTCTAGTCCTTGAAAGCTTTGTTTTATCTGCTCCCAAAGTGCTTCGATTTGTTGATAAGCCTCAGTGTGAGAAAGTTTTCCTCCAGTTTGGAGATTACAGATATAGCCAACTCGTTGAGAAAATTCTTGCAGGTTGGCATTGAATACAAGCTGACTTGGTGTAAATTTACCGGAGTATTGATAGCGATGATAAAGGAAGTTGTGTTTGTCTACTTGATGGTAGTTACTCATACATAAACCTTGTTGCTAAAGTCAACATTTTTGGTAGTCCGTTGAGATAAATCCTAGACATATTTAACTTTTTTTTGCATCTATCTAATAGAGTATTTACGCTGATATTAGTTAAAATTTACACGCGTAATTATGAAATTTAGTTCCAGTATATGCCACGTTATTGATAACAGCAATTTTTATTTATTGTCAATTCAATAAAAATTATTTATTGTACATCAAAGTTTGCGATCGCCTTTATTTCTCAACCAGCAAATAGTCATCACTTTTAATTATCGTTATCAAAAAAAACAACATTTGCTTATATAGATTGGTAACTGTACATTAAAAATCATCAGGACAAAAGCAATTTGAAACGACCAAAGAGGTGCAACATGAATCCAGCAAAAAAAGTATTATTCAACCGTGTTAATAGACAAACAACTCAAAAGCTGCATATTGTAGAGAAAAAGTAACAGCGTTGAAAGTCTCTTGTTTTATTACTTCATTAACTGCAATCTACTATATTTAGACTCGACCTAGTAAGAAAATTGCTTGTGAAATTCACTAAAAATCCTTTGTTCTTTACTAGAGTCGAGAACAGAAAAAGTTACTCTTTTAAATCTGCCCTCAAATTGACCACCAGCTAATAAGAAATATGCAAATATTTGAGCAACCATCGCCGGGTCATTTTGAAATACTCCACACCCCCAAGCGCCTAAAATTAAGGCATCGCAACCGTGTTCAGCTAATAAACTCAAGACTTTTGATGTCCGAGTTTGAAGAACCCCAGGTATTTTCTCTACATCCTGCGGTTGATTTTTCTGAATCATTCCGGCATTTGGTGCTGGACTAGTGATGAAATTGACGATATACGGCTGCTCTAATAGTTTTCCATCATCGTCTTTAAAAACTGGACAGCCAGGAGAATAAATCATCCAATCTGAGTATAAAAGCGATTGTTGAGAGCGATGAAAACGATAATATTCAGGGCATTTCAACAGGCTTTGGTAAAGTCCAGAACTTCTTGCTAAACTCTCTTCTTGTGCTTGGGCACCTTTGATAAATCCACCTCCAGGGTTTTTGGCCGAAGCAAAATTCAGAACACCAACTTGTTGAAATTCACATGTTTTCGCTATGCGTTCTGCACCCATTAGGGTAGTCTCATTCCTCACTTCAAATTCAGTTTCTAAAAAAACAGGATCACTCTTAAGCACTTCTTTTTCAATATCAGAGAGATTTTCAGGACTGTAGCATTTTGTTCCATCAAGACAATACTTGAACTCTTGAGCGATATTAACCAGATTGCCATTACCAGAAACATAGCTACCAGCATCAAGAACTTCTAAAGTATTTTGGGCTATATCGATTCGTTTTATTGGTTTCATCTTCCCCACTTTCCTATTAAACTCAGCGTTTCATGAATATTATTTATTATGTATATATATATAGCAATCCTATCTGATTTGTGAAAATTCACGGTGTCTAGATCCCCGACTTCTTTGAGGATACAGCTGGTTATTCAGGGGTATCACCCCTCATGGGGTTGACTCCTTGCGGGGGTTTGCATCAGCATGAAAATTGACGAAGAATTGATCCGCGAGAAGTCGCTAAAGCATTCTCGTTTAGCAAGGAACGCACGAGGAAATCAGTGAAAGTTTTAGTTGTCGGTAACGGGGGGCGCGAACATGCTCTAGCATGGAAGCTACTGCAATCCAAACAAGTTAAGCAAGTTATCTGTGTGCCGGGGAATGGAGGCACAGCGACAATGGAGCATTGTCAAAATTTGCCTCTAGCGGTTGATGATTTTGCTCTTATTAGCCAACATGCGATCGCAAATAACGTTTCCCTGGTAGTAGTTGGGCCAGAAATCCCTTTAGCAAAGGGAATCACAGATTATCTGCAATCACAAGGATTGATGGTATTTGGCCCCACAAGAGCGGGAGCGCAAATTGAAGCGAGTAAAGCTTGGGCAAAAGCTTTAATGCGAGAAGCCGGAATCCCTACAGCTAAGGCTGCGGTATTTACGGAGGCAAATGCTGCCAAATCATATGTCAAAACCCAAGGGATACCAATTGTCGTCAAAGCGGATGGATTGGCGGCAGGTAAAGGTGTAACGGTGGCTGAAACATTAGAACAGGCACATGATGCCATCGATGCTATTTTCCAAGGGCAGTTTGGTAGCGCTGGTGAATTTGTTGTGATTGAAGAGTATTTAAGTGGGCAAGAAGTTTCAGTATTAGCACTGACAGATGGGTTAACAATTCGACCTTTACTACCAGCTCAAGATCATAAGCGGATTGGTGAAGGCGACACGGGGGAAAATACTGGTGGCATGGGAGCCTATGCCCCAGCACCAATCGCTACACCCGAATTGATGGCGCGGGTGCAAACAGAGGTATTAGAGAAAGCGATCGCATCCCTAAAAGCCAAAGGCATTGACTATCGAGGCGTTTTATACGCTGGGCTAATGATTGCCCCCAATGGGGATTTGAAAGTTTTAGAATTTAACTGTCGCTTTGGCGATCCAGAAACGCAGGTAATCTTACCACTGTTAGCAACACCCCTCGAAGAATTGCTCCTAGCCTGCGTACAGCAGCGGTTAAGCGAAATGCCCCCCATAGCTTGGCATCAAGGGGCTGCTGCCACTGTTGTTGCTGCTTCAGGTGGTTATCCAGGAGAATATGAAAAAGGTAAAGTAATTATTGGTATGCACGAAGCCGAAACAGCAGGAGTAACTGTGTTTCATGCCGGGACAAAACTCAACCAGCAACAACAAGTAGTGACAGATGGCGGACGAGTATTAAATGTGACTGGCATCGGAGAAAATTTTGAGCAAGCGATCGCCCAAGCATACACTGGCATTGACCGTATCCAATTTGACGGAATATACTACCGCAGAGATATCGGGCATCGAGTAGTGACCAGAAGCTAAGCGAAGATGAGAAAATCATCAATTCCCCAATCCCCATTACCAAGAAGACGCGGAGACGCGGGGAAGGGGAGACGCGGAGCGCGACCCTTCTCAAGGTCGAAGCACTGGTCAAAAGCCCCCGACTAAAGTCGTGGAGGCAAAAAATGTTTTCCTTGCTTGAATCCCCTAGCTTTAGTTATGGGGACTCTCCGCGTCCCCGCGTCCCCGCGTCCCCGCGTCCCCGCGTCAACCAAAACGCGAAATCTAAAAAACCTACCCATAAGAGGCCCCACCTTCCCCAATCCCCATTTTCCAAACAGATGTCATTATAGAAAAGGTGAGAATATTCTGGAGACAAGACAACGGCTTACACACGTCCTTTAGCACGCTTAATTGAGCAACTGCAACGCTTGCCAGGAGTAGGGCCCAAATCAGCCCAACGTTTGGCATTGCATATTTTGAAACGACCAGAAGCAGAAGTAGAGGCTTTAGCAGCAGCCTTAATTGAGGCCAAAAAACAAGTCGGTTTGTGTTCTGTTTGCTTTCACCTCTCGGCTGAACCGATTTGTGAAATCTGCCGCAGTCCCAACCGAGATCACACTACTATTTGCGTAGTCGCAGATTCTCGCGATGTGATTGCTCTAGAAAAAACTCGCGAGTTCAAAGGTAAGTATCACGTCTTAGGTGGAGTAATTTCCCCAATAGATGGTGTCGGCCCAGAACAGCTAACTATCACCGCCCTGCAACGCCGCGTGAGTCAGCAACAACCCCAAGAGGTGATTTTGGCAATTAGTCCGAGTATAGAAGGGGAGACAACCACATTATATATAGGTCAACTACTGAAACCATTTACCAAAGTGACACGCATTGCTTTTGGTTTACCTGTAGGTGGCGATTTGGAGTACGCCGACGAGGTGACGCTGGCAAGAGCCTTAGAAGGACGCCGAGAATTAGATTAAGGCACGAGGAAAGGTTTAATGAATACTATTGTGCTAAACCTAGAAGCGATCGCTCATTTAACCGATGAGCAATTTTATCAATTGTGTATTACCAATAGCGATTTAAACCTGGAAATGAGTGCAGCAGGAGAATTAATCATTTTTTAATGTGGGATTGAAGCATTTTTAATTTAGATTACTTAACTCAATGCAAAAAATCGTCTAATTCGATACAATTTATAGGCATTAGGAGAGCCGAGGAGAATTAAAGTGGTCTTATCGAAAGGCTTTGAGATCGAGATATACACCGGCACGTCTCAAGGTGAAATCGTCGGTCTCTCCGACAAGATTGTCGCGGCGTTAGATGGGTTTATGCGAGAGCCAGATAGCCGCAATGTTGAATATGTCACAAACCCGTGTCGTGACTATGAATATCTGTTGTGCGCCTTGCTGCGTCCTCGGCGACAGTTGCGAAATTATCTCAAGCGCCTGGGAGATTACACTCTAATTCCAGGAAGTACTTTATCGTTGGGTGATAGCGATCGCTTCATGCGTTCCGATCCCTCTAATCCTTACCACGACTACATTGAGCAAACCTACGGCACAAAAGTAGTTACCGCCAGCGTTCATATCAATATAGGTATCAGTGATCCAGAATTATTGATGCGGGCGTGTCGAATAATTCGCATGGAAGCACCCTTATTTCTCGCACTCAGCGCCGCATCTCCCTTTTTAGATAAGAAAGCAACTGGCTATCACTCCACTCGTTGGGGTTTATTCCCGCAAACGCCTAGCTATGTACCTTTATTTGCTAGCCATGCTGATCATATTGAGTGGGTAGAAAATCAGTTAGCTGCTGGTACGATGCAAAATGTGCGCCACTTGTGGACATCAGTACGACCAAATGGCGATCGCCGCCCCTATGAACTGAATCGTCTGGAACTGCGAATATGTGATTTAGTTACAGATCCAATCGCCTTGTTGGCAATCACCGCTTTTCTAGAAGCACGTTTATTACAAGTTATAGATAACCCTAGTATTGACCCACTAACCCAAAGTATATTCTCGCCTGAAGAACTCATCGCTGTAACTGCTGCCAACGAAACAGCAGCGGCTACAGCCAGTCTAGATGCTCAGCTGAGGCATTGGCAGGATGGTAGAACCATTTTAGCTAGAGATTGGATTGCTGAACTCTATCAAAACGTTTGGGCGATCGCCAAACAACAAGGATTTAGCTGTTTCCTCTCGCCTCTGCACAAAATCCTCCGCGAAGGCAACGAAGCCCAACAGTGGTTGCAGCTATACACAGTCGGCTTTGATTCCCAGCGAGTCATCACTCAAGCTATAGCAGCCACCCATGAGCGCGAAATCGAACTTGAAAACAAATTGTGTTCGTCTTCGGTAGCTTAATTTTTTTGGGACTGGGGACTCTGACAGGTGTAGGTTTTTAATATTTTGCGTTTTGATCGACGCGGAGACGGGGAGACGGGGGGACGCGGAGAAAGATTTTGAAACGAAAAAATAGGCTTTTTCGGATTGAATGTAAAATACCTACACCTGTGAGGACTGGGGAATGAATGTTGATTGCTTCTCCCCCTGCCTCCCCTGCGCCCAAAGCGATGGGATATTTTATTATTTGTCAGTCCTTTATCCAGCTAAAAACTGTTTGATACGAGAAATAATTGAATGCGTTTTCTAGGATTAAGTAAATACTCTCCAGAAAATGTAAATTCTGTCTCAAGACAGATGTAAATTTATTTTGTACTCAAAAAAATTTCCCATTCTCAATTCTCCATTCGCCAAAATTCATTTTAAAAATCTAATCGATGGCGATCGCTTAGTAATTATTAATAAAACCTATATATAGCCTCTGCCGATTGGTAGATTTTACATTTTTCATATATTACTTTATACAATACATAAACCATAAGGATGATGCTTAAGGTAGTTTTAATTCACCCGCAAATTCCACCTAACACAGGTAATATTGCTCGTACTTGTGCTGCTACGGGTACTGAGTTACATTTGGTTGGGCCTTTGGGATTTGAAATTAGCGATCGCTACCTCAAAAGGGCTGGTTTAGATTACTGGCCCTACGTTAAATTGAACTACCACGAATCGCTAGAAGCCTTTAAAAACCTCCATCAGGAGCGTGGAGGTAGATGGTTAGGTTTTACAGTCAGAGGAAATTACAATTATGTAGACTTCCAGTTTCAAGCTGATGACTGGTTATTGTTTGGCAGTGAAACTACTGGTTTATCACCAGATGTTCTTTCAATCACAGCGGCTAACCTCTATATTCCTATGGCTCAACCTGGAGTTCGCAGCTTAAATTTGTCAGTAAGTGTAGCCATCGGTTTGTTTGAAGCTCGGCGTCAGTTGGGTTATTTACAATAGTTTTTAAAATTTATATTTATTACGTGAGAATACTTGAATTTTCCCAGCACTTAATTATATTGAGTGATTTTTACAGCTTAAAAATACTCTTGTACTCGTAAATATAATGTAGGTTAATATACTGATACTTGACATTCTTCTCAAATTGTCGCTAAAAATACTGACGAACTAGGACGAAATAATATAAGAAATTTGTATATAAAACTTGGAAAAATACGAAATTTGAATGATAGATTTTGATGAATTTGAATCATCTTAAATTGGGAAACAAAAGTAGCGAAACCCAGTCTAATAGAGTATTTGAGCTATTTTAGCTCGACTTACCTGGGAAAAAAGCTCAAAACTGGCGACGAGATCATACGGTTGTCTTTTAGGGAATAATCAACGTAAAGTCTCGTGATGGGATGGCGGATTCGGTGAAAACATCTTGAAAATGTCTACAGTAGAGGACATAGCTTTTCCAGAGGTCGCGGCAGTTCAATTTTTGACGGCGACAGAGGACTTGGCAGATTAATCTGTTTGTCTAGTCCCCGCGATTGCAGCAAGACAAGCGCGGAAAGCTGTTAAAAAGCAAACGTCTTCAAAGTGTGAGGAGTGGTTAAGACAAGTGAACACAGCAAATCTTAAGTTTTGCTAATAAGTGTGAACTTGTCTAAATCAGAGAAGCGAGTTAATCTTGCTTAAGCATCTCTGGTGAATGTGATCTTGATCTATGGTTCGTTGTGATCTACATCATTGACTAGTATCCAACTTAAAAATCGAGGTCAGTTAAGCGCTAGCGATCATTAGGAGGTCGTCTTTGAAACGAGCATTTAAAAAGAGAGTAAAGGCTGTGTTGAAAAATACCCCCAGCGATGATGCCCCGGTAGAACATCTGAATGTGAATAATCCCAAAATCAACCGCCGGGTGCGGACAAAAGCTGCCATGATTGGCTTGGCCATCTCCATGGGAGCAACTAGCCTTTTGGTGACTCGGCAAAGCGATCAAGCCCAAGCAGCAGCACCTGTAGGTAGTCAAAAGGCAACCTCAGCAATTCCAGCTGCTCCTGACACTAAGGTGAAGGTGAAATTTGCCTCCGCAAAACTGGAATCCCCAGCCGTCTCATTAGCGAGCGTGCCTGAAAATCCTGTCATAGTGGAACCAACAGCAGTTTCACAAGTACCAGGGCTTGAAGCTAAATGGCAAATTGCTGCAAGTGGAATGTCTGTACCAGTTCCGGCATCAGAAACCCTTTCCAAAGCAGTAGATAAAAATCTCAATTACTTGCAACCCCAAGCAGTAAAGGGACTGAGCAATACCACAGTTAACCAGCCAGAGAAAAACACGTCCGAGGCTACTTATCCAAAAACAGTAGCGGCATCTGGCACGATCAGCAATGATCAAGTTGACGTACAACTCAAAGCACAGCAAGAGTTTGCACTGTATCGTCTACAAGAAAAATCGAACCGTTTAAGAAAGAGTCTGGCGGAGTTGCGGTCTGGGGAGACCAAAAATTTATCAAAAGCTGGTTTTGAATTAGGACAACCGACAACTGTTGTTGAGAAAAATTTTATCGCGCGCTCAGGAACTCTTTCTGAGACCAACAGAGAGAATCTCATCTCGAAATTAAAACAAAACAGAGAAGCAGGTGCATCGTTTGAGCAAGTAACAATACCTGTACCACCAGCTACACCAACAATTGTTGCAACTTCAGCCTCAACGGCCTATGAAGTTAAGCCTGGAGATACATTAGCAGCGATCGCCAACCGTTACCGCACTTCCATAGCCGAACTAGTCAAAGCTAACAATATTAGCAACCCCAATCAACTGCGAATCAGTCAAAAGCTGGTGATCCCTGCAACCAAAGTTCGCACCAATGCAGCTAGACCTACTTTTGCACAGCCCAGTAGTATTCCCAAGGTAGCTACACCACCTGTGAATACAGCTGGGATCAACTTGAATTTACCTGCCGCTTCACAATTACCAGTAATTGCTGACAATAGCAGTGTTAACATCCCGACATCAGCAAGTGCGGCTAGTCAGCTTCAGACAGGTACAACCCTCCCAACAACAGCCCCCACCGTTCCTAGCCTATATGGTGTGGGTGGTGAAACACCAATGCCCAAAGCTTTTGCTGAAATGCAGCTACCTAGAAAAGCACCTCAAAAGGTAGCTAGGGCCAGAAGCGCACGTCTACAAAGCTTACAAGCAGAAATTCAAAGGTTACAGGCAAAATACCGCGCTCAGCAATCTGGGAACTTAGTTGTACCAACAGCTAACGAAACCAACACCGCTGCGTTGCAAATTCCTATCCCTCAGCCTAGTAACTTTGTCAGTTCTAACTCCGTTAGTCAACGAAATAGAGTAGCGATACCGATTGCAGTTCCTACACCTATTAGTTCTAACTATAACGCCGTCCTGCCACCTATTAAGTCGGAATTCCGTGCCATTCGCCCCACTAGCGATGAGCCAGTCAATCCAGAATTTCTGCCTAATCAGGGTGGTAGTCAGTGGACTCCTTCTGGTAATTTACCAGCTAGAAGAATAGCAACACCCCCTGTAGGTGTGAATTCTTCTGAATCCTTGGGCAGAATGCGAGGAACTAAAGTTTCTCCAGTACCGCCTTTGGCAGCAGTTGATCAATACCTGCCCAAGCCAGCTGATGAGTTTACATCTCCCTCACCTACCTCGATTGTAGCCTTTGCTTGGCCAGCAAAAGGCACTCTGACCTCTGGCTATGGCTGGCGTTGGGGAAGAATGCACAGAGGAATTGATATCGCCAACTCCACTGGCACCCCCATTTTTTCAGCAGCTAATGGTGTGGTAGAAAAAGCTGGTTGGAACAAAGGTGGTTACGGCAAGCTTGTAGATATCCGTCATCCTGATGGCAGCTTGACTCGCTATGGTCACAATAGCCGGATTTTAGTACAAGTAGGTCAAGAAGTACAGCAAGGACAACAAATTGCTGAAATGGGTAGCACTGGTTTCAGCACTGGCCCACACAGTCACTTTGAAATTCACCCATCCGGGAAAGGTGCTGTTAATCCAATAGCCATGCTACCGGAACGCGTGTAATTCTTAGCTGTTCGTAATTAACAAATTGCTTTGTTTGCTGAGGGAGAAAAACTCCCTCTTTTACTGTGTGTGGGAATGGGGGTACTGGGGACGCGGAGAAATTTTCTCCCTCATCCCCCGGTTGGTGAGCCAAGTCGAACCACATCCACCTCTTTTTTCACAAAAAAACAAATTAGTTGCAATAAATCTGGCTGTAGCCAGATTTATATGCTATGCTTATAAACGATGTGAATAATTAAGGCTCAGTAGCTCAGTTGGTTAGAGCACGGGACTCATAAGCCTGGGGTCGTCTGTTCAAGTCAGACCTGAGCCATTTAAAAAGTATTTACCAATATTCTTAACAAATCCTACCCATTACCCAGTCCCTAGTAATGACGGATGACCTCAGCCACTGACCACGCTTGAGCGATCGCTCCCTTGGGCAAATGTGGCAAGTCGCCATCAAAAATCTCTGAAATAGAGCCAAGGCAAGCATCACACAGAAAGTGATCTAGTAGAGGTTGCCAATCAAAAGGTAGGGGCTGTTGGGGGTAAAAACGCTGCCAAGCACGAATATATGGGCCAATTAGCCAACTCCAAACACTGCCTTGATGGTAGGCGCGATCGCGTTCATATAAGCTGCCTTGGTACTTACCTACATATTCTGGATCGCTGGGAGAAAGGCTGCGAAGTCCGTAAGGAGTGAGTAATTTGGCAGTTGCCAGATCTAATACCTGCCGCCCTTGCTGTACAGAAAAGCCGCAGTGGTGTAACGACAGAGCTAAAACTGCATTCGGACGAACTTGAGAATTTCGGCGATCGTCCGGTTCTATAGTATCGTAAAAATAATTTAGCTGAGGATTCCAAAACTTTTGCAGTGAGGCTTTTACTTGTTGCGCTTGTTGGATATAACGCTGTGATTGTTTGGCCAGACGCGTTGGTTCGCCAAACTCCAACTGGCTTAAACGTTCTGCCCACTGACTCACCCAACATAAAGCGGAATACCACAGGGCGTTGATTTCCACTGCCTTTCCACGCCGGGGAGTAACAGGCTGTGCCCCAATTACAGCATCCATCCAAGTTAGGGCCACACCACGCGCATCCCAACCAATTAAGCCATCAGTAGCATCAGCTTGGATGTTATAGCGCGTACCACCAACAAAGGCTTTATGAATTTGCTGCACTACTGGAAATTGCTCTGCTAGGAACTCCCAGTCTTGAGTAGCTTCCAGATAAAGCCCTAGAGTTTCAATCCACCACAGCGCTGCATCAATACTGTTATAAAACGGCTCACCATCAACATCGGGAAATGCATTAGGAATCAAACCGTGACGACAGTGGTGTCCGAAAGTTCGCAATAATCCTTTTGCTAAGTCAAAGCGTTGTGGAACTAATGCCAATCCCGGTAAGGCAATCAAGGTATCGCGTCCCCAGTCATTAAACCAGTGATAACCAGCAATAATGGTCGGGCCAGCGATTGAGGCTCGATAGACGATAAACTGATCTCCAGCTTTGAGGAGTTGCTGCCAGATTTGTCCTCTCTTACAAAGTTCTGATCGCTGGAAGCCAGCGCCCAGACTTTGCGCTTTGTCATTGGTTCTTTGTCCTTTGTCAATTGCTAATGACCAATAACTTTTTAGCCTTTCCTCTTCTGCCTCTACGGCTTCTGTAAAGGTATCGCAGGTGAGAACGCTTTGCTGGGGATCGGGAAAACCAACTTGTGCTTCCAGAGTCACTGCATCTCCAGGTTGGAGAGTGACTGTTAAGTAACCCGGACTGTAAAGGTCTTCGCGATCGCTTAAACCCCGTTGTGTTTCCTCTGATAATCCATAATTCCAATACCAAACTGTGTCTCGTTGATAATCTCCTTGTGTCCAGCGCAAATGCCAAGGTGTGCCAAATTGACCAGAGTTGATTGCTTGCAAACAAACTTGCTGCTGCCCCAGTAACTGCGAGAAATGTAAGTCGGAATTAGCAGCAATTTGCTGGCTATGAAAGTCGCGATCGGCTATTAGCAGTCGCAGCCGCAAAATTGCTGTCTCACTTCCCTCATAGCGATACTGAATTAAAATGCGATGGCAAAATTGGGAATAGGGAGAAGTAGACGCAGAGAATGGGAGATGCGGGGACACGGAGAGCAATTTCTCCGCGTCCCCCGCTAACGCAGTCGGAGGGAAACCCTCTTGCAGCGCTGTCTCACCGCGTCCCCGCGTCCCCGTGTCTTCCCCTAGTTCCCCCCTAGCCTCTACGCCATACGGCATCATCAACTGCCTAGTTAACTGCCAGTTACCTTCACCCCAAATCCATTTAGGAACTGGATTAATATCAAAGCAGCGTAGCAGTTTGTAGCCTGCCGGCTCAATCTGACGGTTGCCCCAAAAATTTGTCCCCAGTGCGACAACGCCCCCTGATACTTCCAAACTAGCTTCTAAGTGTGACATCAAAAGAGTCCGCCCAGAGGGTGGATTTGTGGCGGCAAATAGCCAACCATGATAAGTGCGCGTGCGGATATCGTAAACTGTGCCACTGGCAAAACTTCCTAAGCCATTGGTCAGCAGCCATTCTCTTTTATCTAAATCAGGCATTGGTTACTCAAAATCGTTATGACTATGATATAGTCGTAACAGATCGTAATTAAACTGTGAGTCAGCCCCTACGGAGGGAAACCCTGCGTAGGGGACTGCGTACTCAAAAGGATGACAGCGTGGATGGGTGAGTTTTACTTGACCCAAATTCCAACGCTATTAAACGGATATAAGTCGAAGGAGAATTAGGTTAATGTCCCTCACTTACGGAATAGAAGGAAGCCTCCGCGTTGGTCAACAGGCTCCCGATTTCACAGCAACGGCTGTAGTAGATCAGGAATTTAAGACAATTAAACTTTCCGACTATCGCGGCAAGTATGTCATCCTGTTTTTCTACCCCCTAGACTTTACCTTTGTTTGCCCTACTGAAATCACAGCATTTAGCGATCGCTACGAAGAATTCAAGAAAATTAATACGGAAATCCTTGGGGCTTCCGTTGATAGCGAGTTCTCCCACCTCGCTTGGATTCAAACTGATCGCAAGTCTGGTGGCGTCGGTGATTTGAATTATCCTCTGGTCTCCGACATCAAGAAAGAGATTAGCGCTGCCTACAATGTGCTTGACCCAGCAGCAGGCATTGCTTTGCGTGGTCTGTTCATCATCGACAAAGATGGTATCATACAGCACGCTACTATTAACAACCTAGCTTTTGGTCGCAGTGTTGATGAAACTCTGCGGACATTACAAGCAATTCAATACGTTCAGTCTCATCCAGATGAGGTTTGCCCAGCTGGTTGGCAACCTGGGGATAAGACAATGAACCCTGATCCAGTGAAGTCTAAAGTATACTTCTCTGCGGTTTAGGGATTGGAACTGTGAATTGGGAAAATCTTTCCGAATCTCAATATCTGCATCCCTGATACCTTTAAATACACTTAAGACACAATTAATAATAACCACAGATAAACATAGATATACTTAGTGTTAAGTTAAATGTCTGTCTGTGGTTTTTTCATCGGTCGATTATCTATGGCGATATTGCAAAACAAACACGTCATGTGATAAATCACAAAACGACGGCATAAAAATCTCTCCCCAATTCCCATCCCAATCCATCAAAAAATGCTGACTTCAAATGATTTTAGCGGCTTATTCAATGAGCGCTTTTTGCGTAATTTTTTGCCAGTTCCAGCGATCAATTCCCTCAGATTGGGAGTAGGAACACCAGATTTTCAACTGCCAGATATTACCAATGGAACATTAGTAAAATTATCCGACTACAGAGGTAAGCAACCAGTATTACTTGCCTTCACGCGGATATTTACTGAAAAGCAATATTGCCCATTTTGTTTTCCTCATATCAAAGCTTTAAATGAGAACTATGAGCAATTTAAAAATCGCGGTGTAGAAGTTTTGATGATTACTAGTACTGATGAAAAACAGAGTCAAATAGTTGTGAGAGATTTGGGGTTAAAAATGCCCTTATTGAGCGATCCTAGTTGTAGGGTATTTCGTGCTTATCAAGTAGGGCAGGCTTTAGGAGCGCCTTTACCCGCTCAATTTGTATTAGATCAAGAAGGTAAACTCCGCTACTGGCATTTATTTTCTTTCTTGGATCATAATGCCAGTATAGAAACTCTTTTAGAGCAATATAATGAAGTTTCAAAAACTTGAGTTTGCCTTTTCTTTTAATCTATAACCAGAGATTAAATAATTCGTAATTCGTAATGACGCGACGCTCCTGTGTCGCTCTAAGCGAAGCTATGCCGTAGGCTTTACGCTGACGCTCGTACCTCGCTACCGCTTCGCTAACGCTATCGAGGACTCGCTACCGCTTTGCTAACGTAATTCGTAATTAAGAGGATGTTTTAAAAGTTTTGGGCGAATATAATTCGCTACTACACAAGCGAAGTCTACCTCCTTTGGAAAACACGGAAAATCGAGTTCTTGAAACCCACGGAGGTGGGTTTTGTCTGTATAGTCGCGATTTCTAATCGCCTATTTTAGTATTAATTTAGACTTTTCAATCAAATATGTAGGTATACAAGGAGCGTTACCCAAAGACGCAAAGATGTAATTTCAATGACGATTAGCTTAGAATTTCGAGGCTATGCCAAGGCAGGGAACAGGCAACAGTAAACTTCGCCACCTTTACCGCACTGGTTTCTGAGGTAGGGGATTAGATCTTAAGGGATTATTGTTGGTTGAAGGTAGAGGTGGAATTGGGTTAGGGGTGGGTGTTGGAGTTGGCACTACTTTTTTCATCACTGTAATTGCGAATCCTTTTTGTTGGGATTGTCGCTTACCGGATATATCATTTACTTGCAGTCCAATTTCAGATGGGAAAGCTTGATTAACTGGTAGCCTAATTGAGCCTGTTGGGGACACATCATTCCCATAGGGAAGAAGTTTCACCTGGATGTCTTCTCCCCCTACTTTCCAAGCCAAATTTGCAAATTCTCCTTCTTTAAGAACTACGTTTGGTTGCTCGCTACCATTAATAGTGAAGGAGACGATCTTAAAGGGTTTCGGTGATATTTCGACAGTAGGTTCCGCTTTTTTAGAATTAACTTTATCGCTACCGTTGTTGGGAATAGCTTTGAGTTCAAAAGTAAATTTCCCGACTTGAGAGGCATTGATGGGAACATTTGTACATTGTAGTTGTTGGTTTTCTTGCTTGCAAAGATTTTTGAGTTTAGGGTCTTGAATATTGCCTTGACTAAATTTATAAATAATTGGTTGTCCAAACGATGTCCCATCATCTTTATTACCAGCAATTTGCACTTGTGCAAGTAATAATGGACGAGCGATCGCCCAACTTAAAAGTATATTTTGGCCTTTTTGATATTGTGGTTTGTCTGTCTTAAAATCAGTGACTTCGGGAATTGGTCTTTCTGTTATTTCTACTTGAGTACTGCGGGTGATGTCTTGAGTTTGCCGGGAAAAAATTGGTAATCCTTTGCGATAAGAAGCTTGGAGTTCAAAGGTATAACTTCCTCTGGTATTGACTCCAGTTTTCACATTATTACAAACTAGTTCTTGTTGGTCTTGTATTTGACAAGCAGGTATTTCGTTCGCGCTTTTTTTGCCTAGTTCAACAGGTATACCATCTTTGACTTCATAGGTACGCTGAGCGGGTTTTGGGCCTTTGACTATTAGCACTAGCTTTTGTAGTTGTTTATAGTTGTGAATCTCCCAACTCAAAGCTACCTCATCCTCACCCTCAGTGATTTGGGGGGCGTTGGCTCGGAAATTTTCTAATCTTAAAGGGTCAGGATTTAAGCTGCGCCAAATGATATATCCTATGCCCCCTAATAACAGCAAAGCTGTTAAGATTAATAGTAAAAGTTGCCACCAAGGACGTGGTTTCCATACCAAAGTTCCTTGAGGTAAGGTATCAGGTAAAGGTAAACTTTGTTTGTCTTGAATATCAACTTGAAAATTCAGAGATAATCCATTACCAAACCATGGCCGTCGCCACCAAGATTTAGGTTTGACTATGAGATTGATGTCAGTGCCTTTACTAGGTAATAATCTGGCTTCATCAAGCTCAAATTGATATGTACACAGTTCGTCTTCATCTCGACTTTGAGCATCAAATGTGAGTTCGCGGACAATATTACCTCGGTTCGCTACTGATAATTCATACTTGCCAGGACTGCGACTAACTTTTCCCAAAATAGTGTTCAGTTGTATATCGAGGCGATAAATTGTGGGGATTTGGATATAAACTAAATCTAACAGTACCAGTTCTGGATAGCTTTCTGAATGTAAGCGAATTGTTGGAGAGTAGCTTCCTGCGAGGGTGTCTCCTGGTGGATGAAATTGCAATAATATTTGACCTTGAGAACCTGGGTTAAGTTCTAGTGCATTCGGCCCAGACAATAATCCTAATCCCTCAAATCCTGTGATGGGATATCTGATTGTAAACCAGTCATCGTCTAAATCTGGGCAACTTAAGCGGAAACGGTCTACTACATTAGAGCGGTTGTCAACTATCACCTCTAGTTGTAAAGGTTGATTAGGATCAAAAATTAATGGCTTGTCGGGGTTAGTGTTAGGTTGAATAGAAAATGTCGGGTCGTTTATCCGAATTACAGTCTGTTCTTTGAGGAGAATTTTTAATTGGCGGGAGAAATTTATTGGAGTATCTTGGGGATAATGCTGAGGAGCATCTATAACTAGAGTGTAGTCATAGGTGCCTGGGAGAGCATCAATAGGAATTTGAAACTCAAATGTGACTTCATCGCTATTTTGTTGCGGGGCTAGCGCGATACTTTCTCTGGGAGAATTAGACCAGCCGGTGACGTTTTGAAATGTCTCATCAAAGGCGAAATATAAGTCAATAACAGCGCTCTGATTTCCCTCGTTGATGACAACAGCATGAAGTTCAATAGTATCTCCTGGCATTCCAAACTGTATTCCAGGTGGGTTGATAATCACTTTCAGTGGATTAAACTGAGCTTGCATGTTATTGACTCCCTTAATTGATGCGGTGTAGCTTGACTTGAAAATCTTCACTACCACTGACAACTGTGGTTGTTTGATTAGTTTTTAAGTCAACACTATTAATTTTTTTAGAGGTTTTATAAATTGTTTTGCCTTCTGCGGCTCTGGTTTTGTCTAGCTTATATTCAGAAGTTAAGTTCCAAACCACCACTCGTCCATCATCTGTGCCGCTGACTAGTGTACGGCCATCTTCGCTAAATATGAGAGTCCGTACTGATGTTGTTGACGCTGCCCAGCGGTCTAAGGGTAAGCAATTTAGGTCTTTTACTTGCTGTTGTGGATTGGGTGCAATTTGGCATTGATTTAAATTCCAAATCGTGATGTAACCAGCAGAGTCAGAGGTGGCCAGGATTTTTTCTTGTGAGTTGGGAGCAAAGGCCAAAGCCCAAACAAAGTCTTGAATGCCGACTCTTTGGTCTAGTTTTTCGAGACTTTGCACTGATAAACCTTGAGATTTATCATCAGGTTGATTTTGGTTCCACTGCCACAACATGAAACGCTTGTAGTTGCCAGCAATAGCTAAGGTTTTGGCATCTGGACTGAGAGTAAGAGCGCGAACTTGGAAGCCTGAGAGGCTTAATCTATCTTGGATGTCGAGTATTTGTTGTGGTTCTGGCTGAAAATCTTGATTAATTGATGGTCTTGACCAAACTCTGACTTTGCCACTGCCATAGCCACTGAATAACTTTAGTGAGTTGGAGGTAAATGCTAGGTCAAAGACTCTATCACCTCTGGCTTTGGGGTCTTTGCTGTCTTGCAGTTCGCTAATTTTTGCACCTGTGGGGACATCTCTAAGTTCGATGACTCCATTATCTAAACCAACGGCCAGACGATTATTTTCGACTGGAGTAAAACGCAAGACTTGTACGGCGTCGTCGGTAATTGCCATTAAGCCTTTGGGCTTTTGCTGGCGATCGCAAGCAATAGGTTGCCCAGGATATGTTACTCTTTCATCAGGCTCTAAGCTGTTGTTTCCTGGTCGCCAGAGTCTGATTGTGCAATCATCTGAGCCACTGACCACAGATAAGCCAGTACCATTGAACCGCACTGAGTTAACGGAGCGAGTATGTGTAATTGCCTCTGGATTCAGTAACCATAATAATAGTGCTGCTAGTAATGCGATCGCTGCTAGTTGTAACCATAAAGGTATAATTGGCAAAACCCGCAATTCTAAAGTCTGCGTTGCGGGGTCTGTGCTACCCAGGCGTTGGTCGGATAGTTCCGATTTGGCTTCCAGCAGGAGTGTTTTACCTATTCCCACCCAAGGACGTTTGGTTTTGGCATCTAAAACGATTTTGGTTGTCTCTCCAGAACCGAGATTAGCTGTTTCCGGCGACTTCTTAAAACTACATTTGCGCCAGTCTCGCCCCTGAATCTGCACATTAATTTCTTGATTCAGGTTGCTAGCATTTTTAAATATTAAATCAAAAGAGGCTGTATTAGCCTTCCAATTCGGCAACCAGCGGCCATTGCTGGGGAGTGTTTGAGATTTTTGTGTTGTGGCAAATTCGATAAAACCCACCGGCAAAACTTCGAGATTTCCTTCCGCACTGGCAGGGTATCCATTACTGCTTGTGGCTTCAACGGTAAAGGGATAATTTTGACTAGGTGCTTGCACTACCGATGGCGGTTGACATTGAAACGATGCTTCTGTTTGACTGACTGGGTCTATCGTTAACCGCCGTTCTGCACTACCGACTAACCAAGATAAATTTACACCTACAAAACGTAGTACAACATTTGTACTTTGTTGACCCAAGTTTCGCACTCGTACTGGTATATCTATGCAATTGCGAGGATATACTTGAAATTCTCGCACAGGCAACTCTACACTCAAATGTGTTGGTGTGTTGTCTGCCTCAATTTTCAAACGCATTAACAGCCTGCGCTGTTGTCCTAATTGTGGTGAAAAAATATTCACCGTCAAATTCACCAGACCGACAAATCCAGGAATAGGTGTATTAAATATAAAAACTTGAAATATGGTACTACTTCCAGGAGGTTTAGCTGCTGCAACTTCTGGTTCCAGTTTATACCAGCGATACTCTGGATTGCGGATTTCTCCCGCTGCCAAGATTTCTATCTGAAAGTTGGCAAATTGATTACTGTCATTGTTGACAGTTACCTCAAATGTACTCGGATAAGCGCCTGGACGAAAGGTTAAATTCTGAGTAGAAAGGCTAGCATTGATAACATTTTGATCCATTTTAATTATATGTTTAGAATTATGCAGAACTTGTAGTATTAACAAACAAATAATATCTAAGAGAAGTTTAGTACTAAACTTCTCCCACTGGCATAGCAAGGCTCAATTAGTGTAGTAGAAAATGTTCGTAGTTGTGCTTTAGCGCTAAATAAACTTAAAAATTTCTCGCAGCATTTTAGGCCGGTCGTATCATGTCTGTTTAAAGACTTATGATTGGGCTGACGCGGGGATAGGGAGACGCGGGGACGCGGAGAAATTTTTATGATAAGTGATTAGCCGGACATTATATCACACTACTACTGGCTTGACAAGATAAAAATAATACATGACCAAACTCTTGTGGAATGGGCGTCTCGCCTGTTCGGTGCGGGTTTTTAGGCCCACACCACGTTCGTAGACATAATTTAACCATGCGATCGCCGCGACAGTCGAAAATTATTGTACCTGATTGGTATTCGGCAAACCTTTTTCGTTGTCTAAATCTTTACGGGATTGCAAGTAATTGTATATGAGAGAGAGCGCCAATATTGCAACCAAAAGAGCAGCAACAGCTATTCCTAAATTACGGAAGAGACTTCCAGAGGTTTTTTGAGGTTGCTGGTCATGACTTCTGGGCTGAAAAATGGTCGCATCCGGTCGCCTTTGTGGAGTATCAGCGTTAGATGTTGATCTTGGCTGATATAATGTTGCATCCGGTCGCCCTGGCTGAGTGCTGGGGTTGGGTGCTGGTTTGGGTTGATATAATGTTGCATCCGGTCGCCCTGGCTGAGTGTTGGTGTTGGGGGCTGGTTTGGGTTGATATAATGTTGCGTCCGGTTGCCCTGGCTGAGTGTTGGTGTTGGGTGCTGGTTTGGGTTGATATAATGTTGCATCCGGTTGCCCTGGCTGAGTGCTGGGGTTGGGGGCTGGCTTGGGTTGATATAATGTCGCGTCCGGTTGCCCTGGCTGAGTGCTGGGGTTGGGGGCTGTTTTGGGTTGATATAATGTTGCGTCCGGTTGCCCTGGCTGAGTGCTGGGGTTGGGTGCTGGTTTGGGTTGATATAATGTTGCGTCCGGTTGCCCTGGCTGGGGATGATTCACAGGTTGGTTGTATTCAACCGGGTTCAACGGTCTGGGAATCGTTTCGTGATTTGCACCTTGGTTGGGCAAAGGTTGTGGACGCTGAATAGTTTCTGCTTGCTGGTTATAGTCAACCGGGTTCAACGGTCTAGGAAGCGTTTCGTGATTGGAACCTTGGTTGTGTAAAGGTTGCGGACGCTGAATGGTTTCTGCTTGCTGGTTATAGTCAACTGGGTTCAACGGTCTGGGAAACGTTTCGTGATTTGAACCTGGGTGCGGACGCTGAATGGTTTCTGCTGAGTTCAACGGTCTAGAAATCGTTTCTTGGTTGGAACCTTGGCCCAAGGGAGACTGGGGTTGACTATTATTGGATGCGGGTGGGAAATTAGACCCAGTTATAGGTCTAACTGCGGCTTGCAAAGCCTGATTTAATGCTTCTACTGATGCAAACCGCTCATTAGGATTTTTTTGGAGACATTTTAAGACTACAGCTTCCAATTCTACAGGCAAATCTTGACATCCTGGTTGCGATCGCAGCGGTTTTGGTGGTTCATAAGCATGAGCCAATACCCAAGAAGCTTCACTGACATTATTACCCTTATTACCTATACCAAAGGGATCTGCTGTACTCAGCATTTCATAGAGGATAATCCCCAAGCTATAAATATCGCCCCTAGCATCCAAGTTCTTATCACTTTGGATTTGCTCAGGTGCTGCGTAGCGAAATGTCCCGATGAATGTACTGGTGATATTGGTGATATTGCTACGGTCTGAAGACTCATCACGGATTTTAGCCACACCAAAATCTAATATTTTTACCCACTCTCCTAAATCTGTGGGGATTAAAAAAATATTATCTGGCTTCAAGTCACGATGAACGACTTGGATATGCTCGATGCTTTTTGTGCCTTCCCGTTGTAAATTTATTCCTTGATGGGCAAGCTGTAGACCCTTACAAACCTGCGCCATAATCTTTACAGTCCGCTCAACAGACAACCGTCGCTCACGCAGCAGTAGTTCCCGTAGAGTTTGCCCACGCAAATATTCCATTACATAGAATGGATAGCCTTCTGGAGTGACTCCACAGTCACTAATCTTAACAATATGATCGCTTTGCAGGGCAGCACAGACTGATATTTCGCGCTCAAAACGCTTTCTCATCTCTTGTGATGCCACCAGCGTATCTTTGAGCAACTTTAACGCTACTTGTTGACCTACACGGGTGTCTGTTGCTAGGTAAACTTCTCCCATACCACCCCCGCCTAACCGTTTTTCCAAACGGTATCGCTGGTTATCACCCATAAAGCGACCATTCCAAGAATTTGCAGAAGGTGGGGATTTCATCTGGTGGAACCCATCCTATAATTTTAAAGTGTTGATTTTATCAAAAATAGTACTAATATCAGAAACCTTTTGTCTGCTTCATTATATGAAGGACTAGTAATATAATTTACCAAAATTCATTTACTTACACTCAGCTTAGCATATTGACAACTTAAAGTTATGTCTGTCATCTGATAAAATGCTTAAAATTATGACTTTTGGTAGTAGAAATCCACTTGTAATGCTAAATTAGCGCCAATTCGGCAAGTATTTTCAGAAGCAATGGAGGTACTGGAGAATTGCGAATTGTCATTTGTCATTTGTAATTGATTATTCTCTGCGTCTCCCCCGTTGCCGCGTCTTCCCCATTACCCCTAATCCCCACTCCCTGCGGGAGCGGGGGCCCCGAGTTCTCCAGTCTCCAATCTCCTGATTTTCCATCGTACACAATCCAGAATCGCCATCACCTGAACATAAACTTTGGGAAAAAGATGCCAGCTTGGCTGATGGTTTTTGCCGACTTATGTTTAAATTTTTCCAAAAAACATTAAGTTAATATGCTCTGGCGTAAATAATGAATATGTGCTACTGCCATGAGGAATGAGCATGAGTAATGCACTCTCCATAGCTGCTGTCACAGCAGTATTAAAAGTTTTGTTGGAGAATGGTCTAGTCAGTGATCCGATTACTGCTAGTGTTGGTGATGTAGTTGTAACTGCCCTTCCACCCGACCGGATTTCGGTTGAAGCTGACGAGCGTGCCCAACTCAACCTCTTTCTCTATCAAGTGACGCAAAATCGCAACGTCGATTGGGTGTCTCCAGAATTTCGTCAGCGACACTCGCGAATTAATGGTAATTCGCGAGCGACAACTCCACCCCTAGCTCTAGACTTGCACTACCTACTATCAGCTTATGGGGCAAAAGATTTTCAAGCAGAACTGCTACTGGGATACGCAATGCAATTGTTGCATAAAACACCTATTATTACAGCGGATATTATTGAAAATACTTTAATAAATGCTTCCACAACAAATATTTCCAGTGTTTTCTCCCAAGCTTTGATTGGTGTACCTGTATCTGATTTAGCTGTGCAAATCGGGCAGATCAAACTATCTCCTGAGTTTTTTAACATGGAAGAAACTTCCAAGTTATGGTCTGCCTTACAAACGCACTATCGACCTTCTGCGACTTATTTAGCATCAATGGTATTGATTGAAAGTAGCCATGATGATTACCCCGAAGGTTTTAGTTCGGTTGCCTTATCTCAACCAAATATCGAGCAAGTGATGGCTTTGTCTAAAACAGATCAAGTGATTGTGGGAGGTACTACATTAGTTATTCGGGGTAAACAGTTACGCGGTGATGTGACGCGTGTCCGACTAAGCAACACAGAAGCCTTACTCGTACCTCAAGATATTAAAGAAACACAAATTAGCCTACAAGTGCCACCAAATTTATCTGCTAGTGTACAGGGTGTGCAGGTTGTACACCTGACAATGAGCCATACAGGACAAATGCATCATGTGGTGGAATCAAACGTTGCAGCTTTTGTATTGCATCCCAAAATCACGGCATCCGTTGCTCAAATACAAGATAGCAACGACAATTTACGCTCAGCAGAAATCAACGTGAAACTCCATCCCCAAGTTGGCAAAGCGCAACGTGTGGTCTTGCTGCTTAATGAAATTTTACCTAGCAATCCACCAGTAGGATATTTTTTCTTGGTTGCCTCAAGGGATGAAGATACCGATGTAATCACGATTCCTGTAAATAAAGTTAAGCCAGGAACTTATCTAGTGCGAGTGCAAGTGGATGGGGCGGAAAGCCCGTTGCACAAAAATCAATCTGGGGAATACGATTCACCACAGGTGACTATATGAAGAGTACAAAAAATGCTCAAAAAATCAATCAAAATTGGGAAGAAGCAAACCAGAATTACCTAGCAGCAGCTCTGGGTGCAATGCGCGCTTTGATAGAGAAACATGCCTTTAGATCACCAGATCAAATTGAGAGCAGAGAAAAAGAGTATGTCCTACGGCAGCAAATTTTACAAGCAGCTGATGCAGCAATGCCAGCACCGTCAGCTATAGCTCAGCTGTGTCAAATTTTTGGTTTGTCGAGTTTTGAGCGCGATATATTGCTAATGTGCGCGTCTATGGAGTTTAGTGGGGAGTTTGCTGGGTTGTGTGCCACAGCTTGCGGAGACTCACAGCGTCTTTATCCGACATTTAGTTTAGCACTGGAAGCGTTGCCCAACTCTCACTGGGATGCGATCGCCCCCCATGCCCTATTACGCCACTGGCGATTAATCGAAGTTGGCGATAGTCGAGCCTTAACTACTTCTCCCCTACGCCTTGATGAGCGAATTTTACACTATCTTGCAGGCACACACTATCTTGACGAGCGGTTAGTCGGTATCGTTGAACCTGTAGAAATCACTGGAGAATTAGTACCATCCCATCAAAAACTAGCACAGCAAATAGCAGGGGTTTGGTCACAAACACCAAAGACAGGCATCTTACCCGTTATCCAGTTATGCGGGGCTGAACCCACAAGTAAGCGAGCGATCGCCGCCGCAGTGAGTAAAATGTTAGGTGTCAGCCTCAACTTAGTCCCGGCTCAGGTTGCACCAACCGTACCTAGCGAGATGGAAACCTTTATGCGGCTATGGGAGAGGGAAGCCGTTTTAAGTGGTAGTGCCTTATTGCTAGATTGCGATCGTATCGACCTAGCCGATGCTACCCGTAATACGATCATTAGCCGTTTAATCGAGCGCGTCAATTGCTTTTTATTCTTAGCCAGCCGCGAACGAATCAACATACTCCAACGCCCAGTAGTTAGTTTAGACGTTCACAAACCCACCATCAACGAGCAAAGCCTACTCTGGCAAAACACCCTAGCAGAATTAGCACCACAGTTAAACGGCCAAATCAAGAACCTCACAGCTCAGTTTAACCTCAGTCCGACAACCATTCGCGCTGCCTGTGCCGAAGCCGCCGGCAACTTGAGTCAAGCACAAGATCAAGACTTAGGGAGGATTTTATGGGACGCTTGCCGCACACAAGCACGTCCTCGTTTAGATGAACTAGCCCAACGCATCATTCCCTCAGCCGATTGGCAAGATTTAGTGTTACCCTCAGCACAAGAAGTATTGCTGCGTGAAATTACCGCCCATGTCCGCCAACAAGCCACAGTTTATCAATCTTGGGGATTTGGTAGTAAGAGTTCTCGGGGACTGGGAATCAGCAGCTTATTTGCCGGCACTAGCGGTACAGGGAAAACACTAGCCGCCGAAGTCATGGCCCACGAATTACATTTAGATTTGTATCGTATAGATTTATCATCAGTTATCAGTAAATATATTGGGGAGACAGAGAAAAATCTCCGCCGAGTCTTTGACGCCGCCGAAGAAGGCGGGGTAATCTTGTTATTTGACGAAGCTGATGCTTTATTTGGGAAACGCTCAGAAGTCAAAGATAGCCATGATCGTTATGCCAACATCGAAGTTAGCTACCTGCTGCAACGTATGGAAAACTTTCCCGGCCTAGCAATTCTCACCACCAACCTCAAAAGTTCCCTAGATAAAGCATTTCTGCGCCGCATTCGCTTTGTTGTTCAGTTTCCCTTCCCTGACACCACTCAACGAGCCGAGATTTGGCGACGCATTTTTCCCAAAAATACCCCTACCCTTGGTTTGGATGCAAATAAATTGGCCCAGCTCAACGTCGCAGGTGGTAACATTCGCAACATCGCATTAAACGCTGCATTTTTAGCCGCAGATGGCGACGAATCAGTGCAGATGAAACATGTATTACGCGCCGCTCAAATGGAGTATACTAAGTTAGAAAAATCACTAACTGAAGTAGAAATTGGTGGGTGGATAGAAAATTAGGGAATAAAGAATGGGGAAGAGATTTACTTAATAGACCTCTTGCAAAAGTCGGATACTCGCCAGAAAATAAATTTTCTGGCTGA